>JAWSUX010000355.1:0-5622 GCA_033852215.1 Colwellia sp.
GAGCGCTGTGCATTATTAGGCTTACGTGGCCATTTCGATTTATTTTGTAATATGCGCCCAGCAACACTACAACCTGCATTGTCATCGCTTTCAACGCTACGCAGTGATATTTCTTCTCGTGGTTTCGACGTATTAATTATTCGAGAATTAACGGGTGATATCTACTTTGGCGAGCCCAAAGGTCGCAAAGGTGAAGGCGAAGAAGAAACAGGTTTTGATTCTATGTTTTATTCACGTCGTGAAATCAAACGTATCAGTCACCTTGCTTTTCAAGCAGCGAAAAAGCGTAATAATAAAGTAACATCTGTTGATAAAGCCAATGTATTAGCAACCAGTCAATTATGGCGTCAAGTGGTTGAAGAAGTTGCGGTAGAATATCCTGATGTAGAGCTAGAGCACCTTTATGTTGATAATGCCGCTATGCAATTAGTTCGCGAGCCTAACCAGTTTGACGTAATGCTTTGCCCTAACTTATTCGGTGATATCTTGTCCGATATTTGTGCCATGATCACCGGCTCTATGGGTTTATTACCTTCGGCCAGTTTAAATGAACAAGGTTTTGGTATGTATGAGCCTGCAGGTGGTAGTGCACCTGATATTGCAGGGATGGGCATTGCTAATCCTATTGCTCAAATTCTTTCCGCTGCTTTAATGCTTCGTTATAGCTTAAATCAAGATGCGGCTGCAAAAGCAATTGAAGACGCTGTTAGCTCGGCTTTAGATAATGGCATTTTAACTGCTGACTTACTACCTGCCAACGAACGAAAAAATGCTAAATCAACCAGTCAAGTGGGTGATTATATCTGTAAACAAATTCTTACCCAGCAATAAAGGGATGCATAAAATGACAAGTTCTACCCCGCAAACCATGTATGAAAAATTATGGCAAACCCATTTAGTTGAATCAGCTGAAGGGGAAACACCATTACTGTACGTTGACCGTCACCTAATTCATGAAGTGACCTCTCCACAAGCTTTTGCAAGTTTACGTTTTCATAACCGCCCAGTACTTCACCCTGAACGTACTATTGCTACTATGGATCATAATATATCAACGCGTTCTATTAAAATTGATGCTGCCGGTGAAGGCGCAGCTAATCAATTACGCGCATTAGCAATAAACTGTAAAGATTTTGGCATCGAGCTGTTTGATATGGGTCATAAAAACCAAGGTATCGCACATGTTATTGGTCCTGAACTAGGCTTGACAATACCTGGTACTATTATTGTTTGTGGTGATTCACATACTGCCACACATGGCGCTTTTGGTGCCCTTGCTTTTGGTATTGGTACCTCGGAAGTAGAACATGTTTTTGCAACACAGACCTTACGTCAAAACAAAGCAAAAACGATGAAAATTGAAGTAAAAGGCCAAGTCGGTGCAGGTATAAGTGCCAAAGATATTATCTTAGCGATTATCGGTAAAACAGGCAGTGCTGGTGCAACAGGTTATGTCGTTGAATACTGTGGCGAAGCTATCGAAGCGCTAAGCATGGAAGAGCGCATGACGGTTTGTAACATGAGCATTGAATTTGGCGCCAAAGCTGGCTTAGTTGCCCCTGATCAAACGACTTTTGATTATGTAGAAGGTAAAGAATACGCACCAAAAGGTGTCGTATTTGAGCAAGCAGTAGCAGATTGGAAAAAGCTAAAATCAGATACTGATGCTGTTTTTGATGCTGTAGTGACATTAGAAGCAAAAGACATTAAAGCGCAAGTTACATGGGGTACCAACCCAGGGCAAGTAATAAGTGTTGACGGTACTGTGCCTTCACCTGAAGACTTTAGCGACCCTGTTGAGCAAGAATCTTGTGCTAGTGCGCTTAACTATATGGGCTTAACAGCAGGCACCAAGATGACAGACATTCAAGTAAATAAAGTCTTTATTGGTTCTTGTACTAATTCGCGTATTGAAGATTTACGTGCCGCTGCTGGTGTTGTGCAAAAATATGCAGGTCAGCAAGTAGTCGCTAATGTTGATGCCATAATCGTTCCTGGTTCATATCGCGTTAAAGAACTGGCAGAAAAAGAAGGTTTAGACAAAATTTTTACTGATGCTGGTTTTGAATGGCGCTTACCTGGTTGCTCTATGTGTTTAGGTATGAATGATGATGTACTTAAAGAAGGTGATCGTTGTGCATCAACCAGTAACCGTAACTTTGAAGGTCGTCAAGGTCGTGGTAGCCGTACTCACCTAGTGAGCCCTGAAATGGCAGCTGCTGCAGCTATCACAGGTCACTTTGTCGACTTAAACGCCTAATAGCCTATAACCTTACTGAGGAAGAACAATGGAAAAATTTAACACACATACAGGTTTGGTTGTGCCATTAGATATCGCGAACGTTGATACCGACCAAATCATCCCTAAACAGTTTTTACAAAAAACTGAACGCGTAGGTTTTGGCGTGCACTTATTTCATGATAGCCGTTACCTAGACGAAGCAGGAACACAGGTAAACCCTGACTTCATCATCAACAAAGCAGAATATAAAAACGCCAGCATTTTATTAGCGGGTGAAAATTTTGGTTGTGGTTCAAGTCGTGAACATGCGCCTTGGGCACTGCAAGAATACGGTTTTAAAGTGGTAATAGCGTCAAGTTTTGCTGATATTTTTTATGGTAACTGCATCAACGTTGGTCTTTTGCCTATTCAATTAAGCGAAGCTGAAATAGAACAGTTATTCAAACTGTCTCCTGACGCTAATTTAACGCTTACCGTTGACTTGCCAAATAATACCGTTACCTGTGGTGAACTTTCGTTTAAGTTTAGCTTGAGTGAGTTTCAGCAATATAGCTTAGAAAATGGTGTAGATAGCGTCGGTTGGACTTTAGACAAGCTAGAAACGATTAAAGCCTTTGAAGCTAAAATGCCTGTTTGGCAATAGAACACAATAAATAAAACTTTAGCAGTAAGTACTACAACTTAGCATTTGGTACTTACTGTTTATTATATCTTACACTACCCTCTATCCCCTCTAAAAAACCTAAATGCGTTAAAGACAATAAGATGTTAAATAGCTATGTCAGGTTATTTTACAGTTTTGTAAAAAAGCAACTTAACCTAATAAGCAAAACACATACAACATTGAAAATAAAGCACTTTATTTTTTTGGCACCCTTATTGCTATACAGGAAGTTAATATTGCTTTGCTTTATTAATAACACTCAAAAAATATATTTTAAAGGATTTAGACAACATGTTAAAAAAATTATGCCAAACGGCTTTATGCTTAGCTGCTTTCTCTACATTTGGTGCTAGTGCAAACCTAGTCGTTGACGTTGAACTACAGCTACTAACAGATGTTTCAGGTAGTGTAGACAGTGCTGAATATAACTTGCAACGTCAAGGTTATGTTGATGCTTTTCGCAACAGCGAAGTAATTGACAGCATTTTAGCTGGTACTAATGGCAGCATCGCTGTGCAGTATATTGAATGGTCAGGCTCTTCACAGCAAAACAACCAAATTGATTGGTTCTTAATCAACAGTGTTGCCTCAGCGAATGCCTTTGCTGATGCTATTGCTGCGACAACAAGAGCTTTTTCCGGTATGACAGGTATTGCTGATGCTATCAACTATGGAGCAGGTTTATTCTCAACTAATGCCTTTGACTCAGCCCGTCAAGTAATGGATGTTTCTGGTGATGGACTTGAGAACCAAAGTGGTGACGTTAGCGCAGCACGTGATGCTGCTCTAGCTGGTGAAGTAGATACAATTAACGGTATTACCATTGGGACTGCAAGTGGCCTGGCTTCATTTTACCAAAATAATGTGATCGGCGGAGACAATGCATTTCACCTTCATGCAACAACTTTCGAAACGTTCAGTGCTGGTATCAAAGCCAAGCTAAAACGCGAAATTACCTCTACTCAAATCCCTGAGCCTAGCTCAATTGCTTTAATGGGTTTAGCTATCATTGGTTTATTTGGTGCTAGCCGTAAACGTGCATAACTTTATTTATTTATTAATTAAATAACCAACTATACGTTGGTTATTTTATAAAAAGGCAATTATTTGTAAAAATAGTTGCCTTTTTATTTACTATAATTGTTTATCAATAAGTTACCAGTTAGTTAACGCTGGTAAGCTAAACGTCTCATCGCGGTAACGTAAAATCACTTGTTGCGGTAATATTTTACTCACTTGCAGCTCGGCTGTGATCATATCTCCCTCATACCTATCTCGACCATTAACATTAACCCAACCATGGCCGTCTGAGCTATAAATGTGTTGTTCAAAAGTCAAACTAGGTAAAGAATTTTGTAACTGCTGTGGCATTTGTGACAATGATTTAATACTTGTCGTCTCACTCTCGTCAAAGATTAACGACTTAGTAGCATTTAACTCATTTGAAGGTTGCTCTTCAATGGTAGAAGGATCATTTTTTTCTTTATTTTCCGTCTCGGTCTCATCAATTGCCGCTTGAAAACGCGCTAAAAAATCATTCGAAACACCTGCTACCTTAGTCACTTGATAATTAGCACCTTGCATGGTTCCATTATGTAAACTCGGCTTGTTAGCGCTTACAAGCAAAAGTTCATCGACCTTATTTTGCTTAATTTTCTTTGTAACACCTGCCACTTTTAGCTCTTTGCTTTGAATTTCAGCATGATTAACTACCTTAGGGCTAACAACTTTTTCATCTAAAGCAGAAATTTTTTGAACAGTCTTTTCTGTCGGGACGGCAGTTTGTGCCGAATTATCACTTAATAGCACTGTAGGTAAAGTATCTTGCGAATTAACCACTGCTGTTAGCTTTTCTTCGGTATTACTCACTTGCACTTGTTTATTCGTTACCATTAATTCATTAACAGGTGTCTGCCTTTCTCCCCACCATAAACCAGCTACAGCAAGCAAAGCTGCAATACTTAGTGCCGTTGAAAAGATCAATCCGCCACGATAATGAAGCCGTTCCTGTTTATTGGTTAAGGGCTCTCCTAATGCTCGCTCTGCGGCCGCGACAACAGTTTTTCGATTAACAACACTATCATTTTGATTATATGCCAGCATTAATGCGTTATGACACAGTAAGTTAATTAACCTTGGTACACCTTGAGATAATTGATGAACTTTATTTAACGCCCTTTTATCAAACAGTGATCTTACGCAGCCAGCAACAGATAAGCGGTATTGAATGTACTGATTAAGCTCTGGCTTCGTTAGTGGCATAAGATGATAACGTGCGGTTATACGTTGAGCGAGTTGCCTTAAATCTCTACGTTGTAACAGCTGCTGTAATTCTGGCTGGCCAATTAAAATAACTTGTAATAGTTTCTTCGTATTGGTTTCTAAATTAGTTAATAAACGTAGCTGCTCTAATACCTCTGGCTGCAAGTGCTGTGCTTCATCAATAATCAATAACGTATTGATATCATTCTCGTGATTTTTTAACAGTTTATGAGAAATTCTATCGGTCAGGCTTTTTAAACTGGCATCACGTTTTTTATATATAATTTGCAATTCATCACATAAAGTTGCTAAAAGCTCTTGGCTAGAAAGTGTTGGATTTAAAATCGACGCTACTTGCGTATTCTCAGGTAGTTGCTCCATTAAACAACGACTAATGGTTGTTTTTCCTGTACCCACCTCCCCCGTTAATAAAATAAAACCACCATTTACCGCT
>JAWSUX010000356.1:0-5338 GCA_033852215.1 Colwellia sp.
CGTAGCGGCTTGGTTCAACAATACGTTCAATGTTCGCCAGCAAGCTGGCTGGACCGCTAAAAGCGCTGCTTCGCAGCAACGCGGCCCATTAACTTAGCGTTAAGTGAATAGGATGGTTATGTTACGTATATCGTTATTCTTAATTATTTTCTTCTCTCACATATCCCTTGCATTGGATTGTGTGGTTTTAGATCGTTACGTCAATGATGGATATGAGGTAGAAGGTTCTCAACAGCATCCTTGTGGCAATACACTTTCTATGTGTTTAACTGACCTATCTTCAACAAAAAAACTGTCTCCAACTTGGGCGCTTGAATTATCTAATAAAGGTAAAGTTATAAGAAAATGGCCAATGCCCGTAGATGCAATAGTTTGGTCAATATCAGGTAATGCATTATTTGCCGGTTATCCAAACTATACCGGCCATGAAAATGGTTGGGAAAGTCCCAATTTTGTTAAAGTTACAGCTAACGGTAATGTCTCAAGGCAAAGTCATATTAGTAAAACCGAAGGTAAAAGTTTCTTGTGCTCTAAACTCACAGATATCCCTGACTTACAAAAATCATTTTGCTTTAAGTATAAAGATATAGAAACTAAGGCTCCTCGTATTATATCATTCGAGCCTGCATGCACTTAAAATCACTTAACCAGGCTAAGCAATCTGTCACTCAAATTGCGGAGCAATTTCAGCGCCAGCTTGCTATGCAGTTGTTAGCGGCGTTAGCTACGCTATGAATATGAAAATTTATATACCTTTATTATTAACTTTTTTTGTATGTGGTTGTGTTCAGAATAATGAAAAGCCGGATATTCTTGAGAGGGGTTTTGGGTCTAGCATCGAAAATGCTGGGATCACATTTTTAGATGGCCCATGGTTTTATCCTGGGTCTAGATATGGTTACCATATTGATGATTCGGAACTAAAAATTGCACATACAACTGAAGCTGGGGGAGTTGAAATTCATACTTACCGGTTGCAGTCATGCTCACCCGTTCGTGAAGGGATTAAAAAACTGAGAGAAGCGGTACAAAAATCTATAGAGCTAGGTCTTAGTGAAGGCGATCCGAGATTGCCGGAGGTAATCGTTATGGATGGGCCTCATTATCTGTTATCAATTGACTCTGATCTCATGTGGGGTTCGATCACGCTTGAAGGTAATGGCACTACGAGTTATGTGGTGCCCTGGGTCAATGCAGCTTTTAAAATTGGAGAACTTGCTGAACTATGCGAAGATTCAGCTAACAAGGCCAGCAATATTGACCTCGCTTCGCTCGGCCTATTCTGGCGGCGTTATACATCATTGAGATTATGAAGAAATTCGGAAAGCGTGAAGGGTTTGCCATTGAAGCAATGGTTGAAAGTGAGTTAACACCACCTTCATCACCATGGGGGCGTTTAAGAGTTTGGGTTGGCGGGAAGTCGTTTGGTGATTTCGATGATCCTCATTGTGGCTTGTATCCTGCGTACAGTGGTTTTAAGGATATGCTCGAAAAAATTGAAGAGTTATATGATCCTGAGCTTATGGAGCTACCTATCGAAAAACTATACGCAAAAGTAGATAAAGCACTTTATGGTGTGTGGGTAGATGATGAGTTCCTTGATGAAGACCCTGAAGAAGGATCTGAAGTGTATTGGAGGCATAACTTTCTCACTAACTGGGGTGAAATGTTTGACCGGACTGAAAAGTCGTATATTTTTAAATTATCCGACGGTCGGCTTATGGTAATACAGCCGGAAGAAAATGACCCATCGATCATTAAGTATTATTGCTCAGCCGGTGAGTTTGAAAACGTAATTAAGCAATTTATGGTTTGGCATGATAGCGAGGAGCTTAGGTTAAGTGGTAAAGATGTATAACAAAAAGCACCAGCCTGAAAACCTGTACTACGCGATTTTTGCGTTACTCGCTAGCGCTCAAACATTAACACAAAAACCGCTTCGCACCGTTTTCAGCTGTGCTTGGCGTTATGCATAATTGGAATCAGGTATGGAGTTAGCCAAATACACACCGTTAATTCTTACGTTAGTCTGCGTATTGGTCGCTGTTGTGGCTCAGAGAAATCTTCCAAAAAACTTTTGGCTGGCAACTACTTTGAGTGCAGGTGTAATGGTCTTCGCTGTACTGGCAATAATGTCTTCGCTGGATAACATCTATTTTAAAATAGTTTCCGATTCTGGTGAAATAACGTATTCCTACACTTTTTTGAGAATCATATCGGTACTGGTTCTCTTTCATGGTTTTATCGTGTCTGCACTAACGGGGATCGTCATGAAAAAATTCTGGCCAAGCAATGTAGAAACAAATGCATAACCATGCCATCATTGTTCGCCCTTCGGGCTGGACCTCACTTCGTTCGGCCCAATATGGCGGGCGTTAAAATGCCATGAAAATAAAATTTACCAATTTTGGAAGAGGAAGCCTTATAGATGAGAGGCAAGCTGTTCCTGGGAGGTATCACCGTAAACCGGTAGTTCTTAGTGTTTTAGAAATCATACTGGTATTAGCCGCCTTTATATTTGTTGGGAGTGCTGTTGCTTTTAGTGAGTCTCGCTCAATCTGCATGGCTTTATCTGTTGTGGCTATGTCTTTCTTCGTTACTGCGTGTTTTCTCGCAGTCGAGTCTTATCGGTTTAAGGGGGCTGCAATTTTTGCTATCACGGCTAGTGTTATTGGTACATTATTTTTATGGTATTCTCGTGGTCTTGTGCAGGCTAGCTATATAAGCGGTCCATTCATTTTGTGGTTTATATATGCCGTCTTTATCGATAAAGCTAGTAAACAATATTATTTATGGTGTCGGTCGGTTGCGTAGCTCAAATTTTAACAAGTGTAGGCACGTTCGCCCTGCGGGCTGGACCTCGTCGCTGTCGCTCCTCGGCCCGTGCTACAAACGTTATGTAGTAAATTCAATATCAAATACGGAGTTGTAAAATGAAGCTAAAGCTGTTTGTGTTCATAGGATCGATTTTTTTCACGTCAGTTGCGTTTGGCGCTAGTTTTAAATCGACAATAAACTCTATCTCCCCATACGGCGACGGAGATTTTTTAATTACGTTTACTGATGATCAAGGTACTGCTTGTACGAGTGGAAAGAACCCTAAAACTTATCGCGTGGAAGTTGATCAGTACGGAGTTACTGAGGCGGGAGCTAATAAGATCTTAAGCGTTGCGTTAGCAGCGGCAACGACAGGTAAAGCTATTACCGCATATTTTGATGAAAGTTCTCCAAAGTGTTACATCAATCTGATTTCGCTAAAGTTCTAGTTTTACATAACAAAGCCAATCAAGGCGACGCCTTTTCCGTTGCTTGAATTTGTGCTTTTACGCTACGCTAGCACAAATTAATCAACTGCAAAGCCGCGCTTGTTGGCGGCGTTATGGGAGTCTTAGAATTTGGCTTTAGATAGAATGGATTGGCACAATGGTGCAGATAATTTTCCTTCCGAGCTTACGTTTGAAGCCGGTGGAACACATATTGGAATGTTCATATCATGGGTACTCAACAATGGGTTAGAAGGTGACGTACACAAAACTGACTCGATAGAGTCTATTTCTGATGTTAAGAGCCGAAAGATGACCGGGACCGAGTTTTTAATTAAAGAATGTGATGAAAAATTCTGGGAAGATGACCTGAATGCGGAAGGTTTGGAGTTTGCGAAGTTTTATTACGAGTCAAACCTTTACCTTGATGATTATGAAAAATCCTTAATAACCAATGAGCCAACTCTCTATCATATTCAAGACACTTGGGAAAACTATGACAAGATTTCAAAGTATATTGATTCAGCGTATAGAGCCTGGTGTTCTGGTAAAAACAAAAAATGGTGGCAGTTTTGGAAATAAAACCCATAACAAGGTTTTCAACGCTCGCCCTGCGGGCTGGACGGCCTAAACGCTGCTTCGCAGCAGGCCGCCCGTTAAAACGACGTTATGTTTCAGCGGAGTATTGATGGTCAAGCCAAAAAAGCCACATGGGTATACCTATTGGAAATTATTTAACTTTCTTTTTTTAGGTTTTATATGTGCTAGTTGTATCTATTTCAGGGCCCAAATAGTACTGGAGCCGATAAGTCAAATGGCACTGTTTATTCTGCTGTTAACTGTTCTAGAATTAACAAAGTATTTCCCCTCATTTAGAAAGTTTAGGACCTATGATAAGAACTATAAAGAGTATCGCTATTCAAAAATATATAGCACCTCAATTAATCGAAAGAGACTATCCATATCTGATAGTATTGAATTGTTTAAACAAGAACAATTACTTAAAAAGAAGAAGGCCAAATGGTGGCAGTTTTGGGTATAAAACATAACCATGCCATCATTGTTCGCCCTTCGGGCTGGACCTCACTTCGTTCGGCCCAATATGGCGGACGTTAGATTCCAAGGAGTAGGTAGCAAATACCATGAGTGATGGAATATTTGGTAAAGCCACATATAAATGTAATCGTTGTGGTGCGAAACATTTTCTACATGATGAAGACTTTTACTTTGAGGCTGAGTCAGGGTCTGAAAGAAGCATGGGAGAAGAAGTTCAGTACGTTTTTGAACTTGATGAAGCGTGCCACAATTGTAGTAGTGAAATACAACTGAAATTTGAGATTTGGGAGTATCCCGTTGGCATAATGCATATGACTAATGAAGATTCTTCAGGGGCCGAGATTCTAGAAAGTGACTTCGACATTTACCATGCTCCTCCTCACGAAGAGTATGAGGAAACTATCAAACTTGTAAAGTCACTGGCTCTATTTCGCTTTGATGCTTTTGCTGAAGTATTTGTTGAATTTTGGGTTAAAAGCTACAAGAAGTCCCCCAAACCTACATCCATAATCTCTTTCTTGGGAGTATTGGCTGGAGTAATCAGCTTGGGTTTAGCTATTTACACATCGGAACAGGCTAGAACCCAAAAGCTTAAAAAACCCCAAAGCTATTCTGAGCAGTTTGAATTACTTAAAAATACCGAGGAAAATTTAAACGATTTAACGGTGTTTATTTCAAGTAAGAAAAGTGAAATTGAGGCCACGAAGTCCATCATCCAAGACTTAGAAACAAAAAGATCTGAGCTTGAGCCTATTGTTACAGCAAACCAAGGTGTGGTTGATGCTATCTTTCTTCAGCAGAGAAGGGATATCGAAAAAACAATATGGTTCGAGCGAGGAATTAGTTTTGTGTTGGGGGTTTTAGCCTCGTTAATAGCTACGGTAATTTGGCACTTTGTCGGCAGATTAAAGAAACGAAAATCTAACAAGAAAAGGCAGTCGGACGCGTAAACGCGCCACTGCTTTAGGCGTTATGGTCATTAAGTGAAACTTATAGTGTAAGCGCCAAACCAACTGCAC
>JAWSUX010000357.1:0-501 GCA_033852215.1 Colwellia sp.
TTGATGGAAGTAAGTTTGTTTCGTTTGCATTTGCTTCGTGCTATGTATCTATTTATAGCGGCGGGTCTTATATTATCTATTTGGCCAGGAGTATTCTCTAGTATTGGGAAATCTGCAGACTCACATACTGTAATAGGTACTATTCTCGTCAGTGTGACTCTTTTAGCGTTAATTGGACTTCGATACCCTCTAAAGATGTTGCCGATTCTCATTTTCGAGTTACTTTGGAAAACTCTGTGGCTTTTGGGTTTCTCACTTCCATCTTATTTAAACGGAAACATGGATGAGTATACGGCTGGAGTTACATTCGCATGTGCAATGGGGGTCGTATTGACACCGCTGGTAATGCCTTGGAAGTATGTAATTAACGAGTACATTATTGGCAAAGGCAGTAGATGGCGTTAACCGCCTAACAAGCTGTTAAACAAGGACAAAAAACAGTTGGTTTTGCTCCTTCGTCGCTAATTTTAACCAACTATTTTTTGCCTGTTAACAGGGCGT
>JAWSUX010000358.1:0-1694 GCA_033852215.1 Colwellia sp.
AGTATGCATTAATTTCTTTGTGTTATTATTTTTGTTGTTGACAAGGGGGCGTCCACATAAGTTGGCTGGTTCCGCCCCGCTTCACATTTTAGCCAACAATTTTTTGCCCATTATTAGGGCGTTATGTTTATTAATCACTAGTGAGATCGTTAATTGAAAAAAATATTATTTATATGTCTTATTTTTGGTGTTTATACAAACTGGACGACATTGACTGGTGGTTACTCAGACACAAACGAAGTGGTTTTATACTCCACCGATTGGTGTGGTTATTGTAAAAAGGCACGTAAATTTTTTAATTCAAACAACATTAAATTTCAAGAATTTGATATTGAAAAATCTGAAGATGGACGCAAGCGTTATGATGCGATAAATGGCAGTAGTATTCCGTTAATACTCATTAATGGAAATAGAATAAATGGTTATAATAAATCTAAAATTTTAAAGTTTCTTAAGTAGCATAAACATAACAAGCACTTCAAACGGAACAAAAACAGTTGGTTAGGTTCCGCTTCGCTACACATTTTAACCAACTATTTTTGTCCGCTTAACTTAAGCGTTAGGCAGTAATCGATTATCAATACCAAAAAGGAAGTAGAAGTATGTCACTAGTAATAAAAAAATGGTACGCAGGAAATGATGCAAATGAAGAGGGTAATTTTGTTCATTTAGTTGGAAGGGAGGCAGGTCTCCTTTCTTGGTTGTTATCATTGTTTAAAATTGACCCAACAAGTGAGGTTGAGATAAAAGATAACTTATTAAAGTTTACATCATCTTCATTTGCTGGTCAGGAAAAAAGAATTATACCAATGAATTCTATAACCTCAGCATATTATGGTTACGAAAAACCGTGGAAAATGGCGTTATTATTAGGCGCTGTATTTATGCCTGTATTTTTTATTGGGCTAATAATAGGTCCTTTGTATTACATATTAAATAAAAATTTAACAGTAGGTGTTGTTGAGGCGTCAGGTTGGGTTGGTTCTTTTTCGTTTAAGCGTTCGATAATTGAAGGACAAAATATAAATGAAGAAGAGGCATATGAAGTGATCGAAATCATTAGAAAACTTATCGAGGCTAAAACTGCCTAACAAGTTGCTCAAAAGGAAAAATAACAGTTGGCTATCGCTCCGCGATTTTAGCCAACCATTATTTTCCTCTTAGCAAAGCGTTAGCAGTACAAGGAGGTTGGTAGCATATGCGTATATTTATTTTCTTTTCAGCATTATTTTTTATAAATACCACTTTTGCTTGTTCATGCTCGACTGTAAGTCTTGAAGATAGAGTATATTCTTCAGACTTTATCTACTTAGGCAAAATAACTAGCTCCACCTTAATTGGTGGCAGGAAAGTGTTAAATAAATTGGAGTTAATTGAAGTATTAAAAGGAAAACCTAATACTTTGGATATGATATCTTCACCAATGGAACATATGTGTAGTATGCCTGCAGCAGTAGGGGCTACTTACATAGTTTATGGAAAATACGATAAATCACCAGCTTTGAGTCTTTGTGGGTATACTCAGCCGCATGTTAAGGCAGTTATTCCCGATTTTGAAGAGCAATTGGCTAATATTAAAAGTACTGCTAACAAGCAAATTAATAAGGACAAATAACAGTTGGTTTTTGCTCCTTCGTCGCTAATTTTAACCAACTATTTTTGTCCGCTTAAGTGGGCGTTAGAGCTATATGGAA
>JAWSUX010000359.1:0-759 GCA_033852215.1 Colwellia sp.
CAAAGCATAATCCCGCCCTGAGCCCTTCCTAACAAAAAATGGTTAAAAAAAAGGCAATGAAATTAATTTATATTTTACAATATCTTAGTAAAGACACTATAATACTATTTTATGCAGGTATCAAAATCATTATAGCTATATAAATAGTATATGAATAAAAACTATTACAGAAGAGTAGTTACGTTATTACTCATCAGTTGGATTTAAACGGGGCCTTTAATTTCGTCATGTACACATACTCTAAGCTTTTGTTAAAAAACACTTTTACGGCACTATTTTTTGTTATTGCATTATGTGCGATTTCACTATTGCTGCTTTCTGATTTTCTTGCAAAACAAAGTCACCAGCATCAGCAAACGGTGCAAAAACTAACTCAAACCTTTGGGGATACCTTAACATTACAAAACGACTCCGGTAGTTTAACTAAAGAAACGGCCAAAAAATTAGCTTTTTTATTAAAAAATACTTCTCGCTATCAAACCTTAAGAATAAAAGATAAAAATACTACCTTATTTTTTTATAAAAATAACTCGGTACAGAATTTTTCTTTTATTAACCCCGAAGTAAAATCTATTTCATCAAAAGATTTAGCAATACAAATTGAATACCAACTTGATTTCTCCGTGTTGTTATCTTTTTTTACTACCTTGTTATATAGCATTTTAGGGTTAGCAGTTTTGTTTGTTTTTATATCTGCTTGGTTAAATTACAAACTACAATGCGTTACCTTTCATATTATTAGTAAACAGATTAAATTAG
>JAWSUX010000360.1:0-2976 GCA_033852215.1 Colwellia sp.
TTGCTTTTGCTCAGGAGGATGAATACCACCATGAAAAGTCCAAAAATGTCCGCGTGTAATGCGTTCAATAATTGATTCCATTTTTTTCTCCTAATCCAACTGCTTAACTGGAATGCTAGCTAAATCCCACTGCCAGTTTTGAATTGTTTCTGGTAATACCCGCATTTCAATGCAATCTACAGGGCAAGGAGCTACGCAGAGATCACAGCCCGTACATTCATCAATAATGATAGTATGCATTTGTTTTGCGGCGCCAAGTATGGCATCAACAGGGCACGCCTGAATACATTTAGTACAACCTATGCAGTCTTCTTCAATTATAAAAGCGACTTTAGGACGATTATCTGTTTCATGAGTTTCATCAAGTGGTTGTACATCAACCCCCATTAGGTCCGCTATTTTTTTTATGGTGTCTTCACCACCGGGAGCGCACTTATTTATTGCTTCACCATTGGCTACGGCTTGTGCATAAGGTTTGCAACCAGGGTAACCACATTGGCCACACTGTGTTTGTGGTAAAAGTGCATCGAGTTGCTCTACGATCGGATCTGCATCAACTTTAAAGCGTATCGAAGCAAAACCAAGCAAAGCACCAAATAGTGCGGCAATACTGCCTAAAACGATGATGGCAAGTAGAATATTCATTTAGAATTTTACCAGACCAGAAAAGCCCATAAATGCAAGGGACATTAAACCCGCAGTGATCATGGCGATAGCTGCGCCTTTAAAAGGTGTTGGAACATCAGCATTGGTAAGTTTTTCTCGCATAGCTGAAAACATCACTAACACTAAAGAAAAACCTACCGATGCACCAAAACCATAAATAATTGATTCAAAAAAGTTNNTGTTGTAAGCGTAAGTTAAGTAGAGCGACACCTAGTACCGCGCAGTTTGTGGTTATTAAGGGTAAGAAAATGCCTAATAATCGGTAAAGGCTTGCGCTAGTTTTATGAACAACCATTTCGGTAAATTGCACAACCACAGCAATCACTAAAATAAAGCTCATGGTGGTTAGGTATTCAAGGTTTAATGGTACGAGTAGATAGGTGGTAACTAAGTAGCTTAACAGTGAAGCTAAAGTCATTACAAAAACAGTAGCAAAAGACATACCTATAGCTGTTTCTGTACGCGAGGATACTCCCATAAAGGGGCATAAGCCAAGAAACTGTACTAACACAAAGTTATTTACTAGTACGGTGCCAATGAGTAGCAGCAGGTAATCAGTCATTTACTTTAAGCATCATGAAGTTATTATTTTAATAGACTTACCATTATCCTTTTTTTTTCCCCATTTAACAACATAGAAAAAGTAAGGGAATTGCTTTAATGATACATTTATTAAGTTTGTGATCTTGCTGTGTGTAATAAAATAAATCAGAGCAAGGTGTTTAACTGAATAATAGCCAGTTACTTTGACCGAAAACAACATGGTTTGGAGTATGTTAACCAGTACAAGTGAAGTAATAATTTAATGGTATTGTTATAGTTAAATAAAAAACGAATGTTAGCAAAACATTCGTTTTTTAAGTCTATATTTGATTTACTCTTTATATGACCAATGATTTATAGTGGTGTGGGTTTTCCTACATAAAATCCTTGGCAGCCATCAACAAAAAGTTTTTCTAACGTATGTTTTTCTTCTTGGCTTTCAACACTTTCAGCTAATACATTGATGCCTAACCTATGAGCTAGATCAACCATTAAGCGTAAAAAATACTGATTGTTTTTATCATCGTCAATATCTCGCGTATAAGAACTGTCCATTTTAATATAATCAGGGGTTAAATCTCTGAAAAATTTAAATGAGGTTAAACCTACACCAAAACGTTCTACAGTAACTCGTGCACCAACTCTGTGTAGCATATCAACTAGGCGCTTACCTACATTTATATTTTGCTGTAAGCCCAACTCGGTAATTTCAAAAACTAAACGAGGTGCAGCCGTTGGCTCGCGTAATAATTTTCGCTCTAACCAAATCATAAAATGTTCATCAGAAATGCTACGGGCACTAATGTTTATGCCATAACTATGCTCTAACATGTTTTTACTCGTAATTTCTCGAATAGTGGTTTCTATTATAAGTTTGTCAATAGCGATTATCTTGTCTAGTTTTTCAGCCATAGCGATAAAAGTGGCGGTTGGTAACATGTCATCATTTGTATTAAGAAAACGTGCTAATACTTCACTGTATACTTTGCTATTTCTACCACTGGGTTGAATAGGTTGTAATAAGAGCCTGATACGTTGTCCTTCAATAACGCTATCAATTTCTTCTCGCCAATTTTGGTTACCATAGTTAGCACTGCTATCACTTAAAATATCAATCTCTTTTTGTGAATGCCAAGAGTTTGTACTTTGTGTTTGCGCAACACTAACACCGGTATCTGCTAGGGCTAACAATTCACCCAGTGGTTTCGATTTATTAAAATAAACTAATCCGGTAAAAGCAACTGAATCTAAGTCACTTTGGTTTTGATACTCATTAAATCTTAAGGTTAATTCATCAGCATATTTTTCTGCTGATTTTAAATGTTCATTAGGTAGAATAGTTGCAAAATCAGAGCCGTTTAAACGAAATATTCTTCCATAAGGCCAAATCGTTATTGAGTGCTTAATTATTTCGGCTACTTTGGAAATGTAATTATCTCCAGCATGGTACCCTTGAACTTGGTTTATTGTTTGTAATTCAGAGCAGCGAGTAATAAGCATAACACCAAAATTTATCGGGCTATCTTGGACTAT
Organism: Colwellia sp.; assembly: GCA_033852215.1. Lineage (GTDB taxonomy): Bacteria > Pseudomonadota > Gammaproteobacteria > Enterobacterales > Alteromonadaceae > Colwellia. The sequence continues at coordinate 2,743 of JAWSUX010000360.1, forward strand.
TTTATTTTCATAAAACTGAACAAAACTATTTCGGTTTTCAAGACCTGTTAAATCGTCAATATGGGCTTCTTTCTCTAATATTGTGGTGTTTTTAAGTTGATCCGATATTAGTTTTTTTATTTCGTTAATGCCCTGTGCTAAAGCAGGGATTTCCAATAAAGGTTTTGATGTTTCAGCCGTTTTTTCATTTGTTGAATTAATTTGAGATAGCTCTAATTTAATCTGTTTACTAAT
>JAWSUX010000361.1:0-4413 GCA_033852215.1 Colwellia sp.
CAGCCATACGTTTGGTTAATGTTGTGGCTAATACTCGTTCATCAAGAGGTAAACGTTTACGAATTTCAGATAATAGATCATCAACTTGCGTTTCAACATCACGTACTTCAATTTGTGGGTCAAGTAAACCTGTAGGACGCACTACTTGCTCAGCAATATCGCCTGCTGACTTTTCAATTTCATAATTACTTGGCGTTGCAGAAACATAAATAGTTTGGGGAGATAACGCTTCAAACTCATCAAATTTCATTGGTCTATTGTCTAAAGCTGACGGTAGACGAAAACCATATTCCACTAAGTTTTCTTTGCGCGATCTATCGCCTTTATACATAGCCCCAATTTGTGGCACGGTAACATGTGACTCATCAATAATAAGCAAACCATCATCAGGTAAATAATCAAATAAGGTTGGCGGCGCTTCACCTGCGCCTCGACCAGATAAATACCGAGAATAATTCTCAATACCTGAGCAATAACCTAACTCAGCCATCATTTCAATATCGAATTGTGTGCGCTGCATAATGCGTTGTTCTTCAACTAACTTGTTATTGTCTTTTAGTTGTTGCGATCGATGTTTTAATTCAACTTTAATCTTGTCAACTGCAGCCACTATTTTATCTCTTGGCGTTGCATAATGTGTTTTAGGGTAAACAGTAACACGCGGTAGAGTACGCTCAACTTGCCCTGTTAAGGGATCAAACTGACTAATACGTTCAATTTCTTCGTCAAACAATTCTATGCGTAAGGCAAGGCGATCAGATTCTGCAGGGAATACATCGATTACATCACCACGCACTCGGTAGGTTGCCCGAGCAAAAGCGACATCGTTACGCGTATATTGCAGCTCGGCTAAACGGCGTAAAATATCACGCTGATTAATGATATCGCCAACACTAATGTGCAACATCATTTTCAAATAAGAGTCAGGATCACCCAGACCGTAAATAGCAGAAACTGAAGCGATTATAATAACATCACGACGCTCTAACAGAGCTTTGGTGGCAGATAAACGCATTTGCTCTATGTGCTCATTTACCGATGCATCTTTTTCAATAAAGGTATCGGTAGTAGGTACATAAGCTTCTGGCTGATAATAATCATAATAAGAAACAAAATACTCCACAGCATTATTAGGGAAAAATTCTTTCATTTCACCGTAGAGCTGTGCGGCCAAGGTTTTATTTGGTGCTAACAGCATGGTGGGTCTATTGAGCTTTTCGATTACATTCGCAATGGTAAATGTTTTACCTGAGCCAGTAACACCTAATAAAGTTTGATGCGCTAAACCTGATTCAATACCTTCTAATAGCTGTTTAATGGCTGTAGGTTGATCACCACTAGGAATGTAATCAGAGCACAATGTTATGTTTTTCAAAGGGCTTGTTCCTGCGGTGAAAAATGTTCATCTCCAAACTGCTTAGTAAATAATCGGTATGAGATACCTGCCATTACGACAACACCTAACAATGCCCCGACAAATAAACCCGGTAAACCATAGAGGGAACTACCAAGGTAAGCTAAAGGCACATAACACACAAATAAGCGCAAAAAACTTAACGCTAAAGCAACCATAGGTTTATGCAAAGCATTAAAAGAAGAGTTAGTTAAAATGATAATCCCTTGAAAACCATAACCTAAAGGTAAAATCCAAATAAATAATTCTATTAATTCAGCTACCGCTTGCTCTTTAGCAAATACTGTCGAAATTAACGAAGCAGACAATACCAGCACAAAATAAATGAACACTTGCCAAAATAGAACAAACTTAATAGTGGTTTTATACGCTTGTTCAACACGCTGTAATTGCCCTGCTCCAAAATTTTGACTAATAAAAGGCGGTAAGGTCATCGATAAGGCCAAAACCACTAAACAGGCAATAGACTCAATACGAGAGCCAACACCAAAAGCAGCAACAGCTGATTCACCATACGAGGCAACAATAGCCGTCATAATAGCAGCCGCAATAGGCGTTAACATATTTGCTCCTGCCGCAGGCAAACCTATTTTCAAAATATTACGACTGGCTATTATCCATGTTTTAACCGGTAACAGACCTGTATGAATAAGACTGTGTTTTTTAATTAAAATATGTAAAACAAAGAATAAACCAAAAAGCCAAGAGATAAGAGTTGCAATGGCTGCACCTTGGATACCCATCGCTGGTATAGGCCCGAACCCAAAAATAAAAATAGGATCAAGCACCGCATTAACCAAGCCAGCACTGCCCATAACAATACTCGGTGTTTTTGTATCGCCAGACGCTCTAAGAATAGCATTGCCAATCATAGGGCCAATTAAGCAAATGCTGCCAATGTACCAAATATCCATATATTGATGAATTAACGGTAACAAAGATGCTTGCGCGCCAAGTAACATAAATAGTTCGTCAGTAATTAAATAACCGACAAAAGACAAAAGCGCGACAATTATAGCAGCTAAATACATGGCTGCGGTTGCTGAATTTTTCGCAGAATCATGATCTTTACAGCCAATAAATTTAGCAATAACGGCTGACGTGCCAATCCCTAGACCTATAGTTAGGCTAAGCACGGTAAACGTTACGGGGAAAGTAAAACTGATCGCCGCTAGTGGTTTTGTCCCCAACAGACTAACAAAAAAGGTATCAACTAAGTTGAACGTCATTAATAACACCATGCCATAAATCATTGGTATGGTCATACGTTTTAAGGTGTTAGCAACAGGATCTTCAAGTAAGTTCACTTGTTTTTTTTGCTTAACTTCGTTGGTTTTTATTGTCATGGATTGGGTATCGGTAATACGTAAATTCAAGTTATGTAAGAGCCGTTATTGTAAAAGAATTAATGACATTTACCTAGCGTAGATTTATTTGTTTCGTGCCAATAAATGTCTATTCAATAACAAGACTAATAGTAAGATAACTATCAACGCGATTCTGATGGGTCTTATAGCAATTAAATTAGTGATCATGTGATTGGTATTATTTAAAAATCGTCTTCACTTTATTACCTCAAGTAGAAACCATAGAAGATATTGAGGCGTTGCGGCCTTGGAATATTAATAAGGTGCTTCCCAACTATTAATCAATAGGTACACAGCCTCTTTGATGCCAAACAAGTTTGGTAATAACTTAAACATTCATACTCATCTAACATTATGTTAACTTGACCTTAAAATTACGCTAATTATTTATTCTATGCTGCTCACACAAGATCTTTTCCCGCAAACATTACCTTGGATATTTTTAGTTATTACCATTATAACGGCCTTTGTAAAACCTAGATTATGGTTGTTTTTATTAGGCGGAACATTAGTTACAGGGCTATTTTATAATGTGATAGACGGTGTAGGTATCGGCAGTATTGTTTTTTTATTAGCAATATCCTTTTATGCGAATAAGTTATCAAACTCAGTAACTAAAACGTTAATTACCGTATTTATTATAATTAGCTGCATTGCGCTAGCTGCGCATTTGATGCCAGGCTTTAATAATTTACTGGTATTAAGCGAGGTAACTAAAAGCAGTGATAGCACGCCATTTACGATGTATCTTAATTTTGACAAACCTTTAATTATATTTGTTCTGTTGATGCTTTATCCTGCAGTTCTATTGAATAAAAAAGGAGTCAGTCTTTTCAATGATGACAATAATTTGTGCTCCTTTGCCTTAGTCGTTTTAACTTTTGTCATCATATTTAGCTTCGCCATTTTTTTATCATTAATTAAATATGATCCTACTTTACCAAGCTGGTGGTGGCTATTCGGATTAAACAATTTGTTGTTAACTTGTATCGTTGAGGAAGTATTTTTTAGAGGGGTTATTCAGCAAAAATTAGGCACATTATTCAATCCTTTCGTTGGGCTTATTCTTACTAGTTTTTTGTTTGGTATTACGCATTTTTCTGGGGGCTTAAATTATGTATTTATTGCTACTTTGGCTGGTTTTTTATATGGGGCAGTTTACCTAAAAACGGGTAAAATATTGTACGCTATCTTAATACATTTTTGTTTGAATATGGTTCATTTATCTCTGTTTACCTATCCATTAACTAAGCTTTAAACTTATTGCTGTCGTTAATTATGTTGCAGCGACAATAAACAGAGAAATAAAGCCCAAGTGCTAGAAGTTAAGATCCAAAAGACAAACAATAAAACTAACTTTGCTCTGTATTACTATTTGACTATTTAATAGGTTCAGGATCTGGTTTTTCATTCTGAAATTTAGCCAATGATTGATAACCTTTAGCCGTAACATTATGACCCGCGACATAGCAATTATACCCAATGGTACAAAGGATACATGGAAATAATTTAAATGATTTATTTTTCATAACATTAACCTGTTTATTTGTTATTTCTAATAATAAACCTCTAAAGTGATGCAAATATTTCAGTATTTATTGACCACATCACACAGGGCGGGATTATGCTTTG
>JAWSUX010000362.1:0-1451 GCA_033852215.1 Colwellia sp.
CAATGATGAATAAAATAGCACTAAATCTACTAAAGAATGAAAAAAGCGTAAAAGTAGGTGTTAAAACTAAGCGACTAAAAGCAGGTTGGGATGAAGCCTATATGATGAAGGTGCTAACCGTAGGCTTTTCATCTGCATAGTTTTAACCCGTTTGCCCTATTTTATACGGTCACGCTCATAGCCATCACGAACTTTACTGTGTCGTAATTCTAAAGCTATTCTTAATGCTGGTGTGAGTTTGATATTCATTAGTGGCTAGCTTGATCCACTTTAACCGAAAAATCAAGCATCTTCCTTGATCACAGGTATCTATATGTGTAAACACATTTCAGGACGGGAAACATAGTTAAAAAAAGCACCAATCATTACAATTGGCGCTTTCTATAATTAATAATTAAATTAAGATTTTCTATTAAATTTTATAGATGCTAAGCCCATCATACCTAATGCAAGAATTGCAAGTGTAGATGGCTCTGGAATATTTGTCGCATTGATATTTATGGTTAGTCCGTCACGGAGTTGTGCGCGATTGTGTTCATATGGTCCGATAAATTGGGTAAAGTAACTTCCAGCCGCGAACGCGCTAAAGTATACAACGAAAGGATAGTTCCTTGCATGCTTACAGTGTCACCAATAACCACATCATGTGGGGCTGTGTGGTCGCGAAATCCCATAATGTAGCTAGTTGGATCGGCGTCTACCCATATGTCTGTAAATATATTTTCCGTTCCGTTAACTGTCCACGATGCTGACTCTATAAAGGCATCGTCATGGCCAATTCCTCAGTAGGTTGGGCGAACATTTCAGAAAATTCTATCCCCAAAAGCCATAGTCCATTATTCAAATGTCCGTCATTAGTAAACACATCAGTACCACTGAAAGTGAATTCAGCCTTCCCTGCATTATTACTCACATCTATTATTAATCCAGCATTAGCAAAACTACCAACAGATAAAATCAAACCAGCAACAGCCATTTTTAACATTTTAATATTCATTTTTATTTTCCTTTGTAAAATCCCTTTCCATTCGTTCTGGTAGGAAATCATTAAAATAGTAACTTCTTGACATCCCAGTACAAAAAGCATATCAAAAATAAAAACCATAACAATTACAAGTGAGTAGGGTTTAAATTAACATTTAATATTGCAAAGTTGTAAAATTATCTGACACCAAGCTACTATCTAACTTATTGTTTAAATCTTATCAGACCACCCATAATAATTTGGTATATGTCATCGCTTCATTTTAGGTTGTTTTATTAAACGAATGACCTAGTTAATCTTTGAATTAGGTCAATAGCGATTAATAAAGATCTTTACAAGCCCACAACAGTACCATACTGTATGGTACTGTTGTGGTTGGTGGTTTAACAATTAAAGGAGTAATGATGTTTTTTGATAAAATTAGCGCGTTAGCTGAACCAAGTAATGATCGCTTGGCGAGTAAAGT
>JAWSUX010000363.1:0-5310 GCA_033852215.1 Colwellia sp.
AAAAAGCGTAAAAGTAGGTATTAAAACTAAGCGACTAAAAGCAGGTTGGGATGAAGCCTATATGATGAAGGTGCTAACCGTAGGCTTTTCATCTGTATAGTTTTAACCCGTTTGCCCTATTAACAGACCCTATTGTTTGTAAAGTGTTTTTTTTTAATGTTATCTTAACGGGTATTGTTAAGCTGTTGGGTGGGCTAACTTTAAGAAGTATTCTTTATTTGTTGATACATTATCAATTATAATAGGAATATGAAGTACTTGGTTAAAGTAGTTCGCAAATTGAGATATTTGAAGCACCAATTTTCTGGCATCACTTACAAACATTTCACATATGTTTTTGTTTTTCAGCTCTGTACGTTTAATTTGAAAAGGGTTTTGTTCTGTTTCTGATATCCATAATGCATTTTTAAGTTTCGCTTGAATGCAGTTTATTTCTGGGTGTGTACCATTTAGTGTGTTTGTCCATTTAATTACTTTTGTTAATTGGTCGTATAGATGATTTCCGTATTCTTGTTGGTGTGTGATTGTTTGTATGTTTTCTTGCATTATTGTCAATAATGGTTGTTGTAATTGATAAGAAAAAAGTGGGGTCTTTGTTTGACTGGTTCTAAAATCAAATATTTGCCCTAATAGATATAACTCCCCAAGGGCTGTTTTAGCATTTTTACTTTTTTGAGTTATTTGTGAATATTGATTCGCGATTAGTGATATTTGAGCATATTCATGAATATCTGTTAATTTATTAGGGTAACCTGAGCCGTCTAGCTTTTCTTCATGTTGCTCTATTGACTCTAATACTAATTTATTATCTAGACCTGCAATTTTAACTATTTCTTTACTTAAAATAGGATGGACTAACCTGGCAGCTTTCATGTTTAGATCCAGTCGTGCGTAGCCTATATTTTCAAAAAACAGTACAGATATAAGTTCAAATAATTGAGTTTGAGAATAATTTTTTCCTTTGCCGATATGAGTACCGAAAATTAAATTTATTAATGTGTTTTCATAAGCGGGGGGATTTAAGCGTGCAAATATATTTAGATGATCGGTAATTTCTTTAGGAATTGAATCGTTGTTTATATAATCAGAAATTGTCTTAAGCGTCTTTTTTAGTTGAAAGTTATTTAATACGGGGTTTGTTTTTGCAACCTCTAAAATAGGACCGAGTAAATCTTGCTTAGATTTGTCTTCAGTAATTGAAACTACATTGTCATGTTTTATAACACCTTCTTTTTTTAAATTGTTTAACTTTATTCGGATTTGATCTGTAATTTCAGTACCCGCTTTTAAAAAAACTCTTTTACCCTCTGGGTCAGTAATATCGTGGCTAATGCCACATTCTACACCGGAATTTAAAATATTTTCTGAATACTGTTTTGATGTGCTTTTGATAAGTAGACTCATAACTTCCATATAACTTTTGATTTTATTTTTATATATCTAAACTTTATGATTATTTAGTTATAACTCCGTGCACATAAATGTAGGAGTAAATTTGGGTATTTGCAAAGAAATAAAATAAAACAAATATAAAAAAATATCCCCACAAAATATTGTTGAGATTTGAATGCTTAACAGGATCATGATCTTAATTAAGTCTAATAATAATTACAATTAATCATGAAAATTTATGAATGTAACCATTAAGCAATTATTGTTTTTCGTTAACATAGCGAGAGGTGGCAGCTGCTTACATGCAATGAATTGCTCAAAAATATAGCACTGTGTTGAAATTATTTAAAAAACTTCAGCTATCTCTAAACTTACTAAAGGGGAAAAGCTAAAAACGACAATACTTTAAACGAATAAAAAATTAGAGTATTTGGTATATATCAGTTATATTTAAATTATGTATAAACGCCCACGTAGTTTAAATATATGATGATAGGTCGCGCTTTACTTTTATTGTTTTTTTTATCCTTTCCCACACATGCTTACGAGTCTTTGACTAAGCTAAACTTCGGCTATGTAGAATTCAAGCCATTTACTTACACTAACGCTGAAGGAAAACCTGATGGTTTTCTTTATAAAATAGTTGAAGATACTTTAAATAAAGCCAATATAAAATTTAAAACAGCCTCATTATTACCTAGCATGAGATTAAAGGAATATTTAAAGTCTGGCGAGATTGATTTTTGGGTTGGTATAGATAGCAATGATTTATACACAGAAATGACCTTTGTCGGTTCAAAACCCATAACCAATATAACGTTACAGATTTATTATGTTGGAGACAAAAAACAGCTCACCTCAATTGAAGACTTAAATGATCAATCACTAATGATGATGAGAGGATACGGTTATGGTGGCGTAACAAATGGTTTACTAAAAGATAAGGTAAAAAAATACACTTATACTAGAACTCACTCTACAGGTTTTAAAATGCTTGAATCTGGCAGAGCAAAATTCCTATTAGCATACGAACGTCCCGCTAATGAATATTTATTAACGCACTCCATTGATAATTTACACTCCATAACAGTTTCCAGCTTCCCGATTTATTTCATGTTATCTAAACAAACTGAAAATGCCGAAAAGATACTCGCTCAATTAGAAAATGAACTGTCTAAAGAGTAAAGTGCTAGTTAATAATGTTGCCTTTGACTGTTCGTCGCCTATTTTGGACTTAACTCTTGATGAAAAAAAGTCATAGTTTGAATAATTATTAGCTTTATAAAATCTAATTGACCACTGCATAATAATAAACAGTTAAGCCCCTGTTATAGTATATTGGTTAAAGCAATACCAAGACCAAAACGTTTTTGGTTATAATTGTAATCGATTAAGCTTTCACCATAACCACTGCTAAATTGTGCATAACCTTTAAGTTTACCCGATAATGGAAATGTAACACCAAGTTCAATAAAACCATTACGGTTAGCAAAATTATCTCTCGCTTTAACTGAGAACTCGTACTCTTGATGAAGTTTATAAACCATAGTTAGTTCAAAATGTCCCATATAATCTAAGATATCAGGATTGTCATCTCCTTGGCTACTCATAGGATCCGTTTTTTTATCTTCAGGTATGCGATACCAAGGGCGAAAAGATAAGGCAAAATTTCTTTTTTCATAAAGGTAAGTAAAATAAATACGATTCCAACTTCTTGATAATAACTGTGAACGACCATTTGATTGATGCTCAGCACCAATGATAAGCGCAGAATTACCGCTAAAAGGATGAAAATCTATTGGGGCAAAATAAAAAAACTCAGGTTGATAATTTGTTTCTCTAAAGGGTTTTGATATTTTATTTGAATATATTTGCCACCAAGACTGTAAAGTAAAGCCAAAAAATACTTGGTCACCTTCAACGAATAAACTGTTAGTGATTAAGGGGACCTTGATGCTGATTTGAAACTTGGCTTCGATATCTTCAAGGTTTTCAGCCCAATTTGAAAACCCACTGTATGCTTCTTTATTAATAGAATCACTTATGGATACGGGTAAAATATAATTCATTTTATGCGGTGTGATGACATAGGGGTCAAACGCAGTGCGCTTCTCTTTGGTAATACGATTAGCCAATACACCTAATTCAATAACTCGACCACTTTCTTTTGATAATAAATCAACGGCAATATTGTCTTCACATTTTTTTTCTATTTCCGCTAATGTATTTGATTTATCGGAAATTTTTATAGTTTTAAATAAACACTGTTCAAAAGCTTTTTGCTTCTGCGAACGTTCGGTGATTTTTTCTTGTTTAACTTCATTGGCAAACGCATAAAAAGAAAATTGACTCGTACATATAACGAAAAAAAATAACGGTAAAGGTTTTTTGCTGAATTGAAAAAATATCATAGTAGTTAATGTCTTAGCTAGCAGAGTGAATATACTTATCATACCCCAATATGCAGTTTCAGAGCCAAGCTAGGAAATCAGCTCAAGGCGCGTTACGTAGATAATGGTTATTCCCTTCTCAAGTATCGCAACGCTGAACTGATAATCTAGCTTAGCTCCTTACGGGCAAGGCGATGAAGAGTCATCTACGGTGTTATTGATTTAGACAATAGAATAACTATTCTCTTAATCTATGCCTTGTACCAGACTCTTTATTGACTTGCTGAAATCTGCACTTTTAGGTGTGATGGGTATATAATATGATGTTCGTCATTGTAGCGTTTTTTTGTAAATGCGAATAGAAAAACTCTAACACCAGAGGGTAATAACAGAATTTAGCTACTAAAATATTTTATGCTGATATAATTTAGTTAAGGACAAAAGTAACAGCGATAACTGGAACAACTTATGCGAGCTAATCAAGAAAAAGAACAAGATAAAAAGCAGTTATCAGCACTCGCCTTACGACAGCTTATTCGCCGTAATGAATTTACTGATAATACTTCGGGTTATGCGCAAGGAAAAGTACAAGGAAATATTGTTATTTTGCCGCAAGATTGGGCCAGTGATTTTTTACAGTTTTGTCAAATGAATCCTAAACCTTGCCCTTTGATTAGCATGTCAACTATAGCAGGTGATTTTTTACTAAATGACTTGGGAGAAGATATTGATATTCGTACTGATGTACCCGGTTATCGATTATTTGAATATGGTCAATTAAAACAGGAAATAACCGATATTAAAGCCCTTTGGCGTGATGATTTAGTCACCTTTGTTTTGGGTTGCTCGTTCTCTTTTGAAGAATCACTTATTGCCGATGGCATTGAAATTCGCAATATTAGTGAAAGTAAAAACGTGCCTATGTATAGTACTAATATTGCTTGCAAAACGGCTGGGCGTTTTAGTGGTAATACCGTGGTTAGTATGCGTCCTATGTTAGCTAAAGATGCAATTCGTGCGATACAAATTTGCAGCCGTTTTCCATCGGTGCATGGTGCGCCTATTCATTTTGGTGATCCAACCTTGATTGGTATTAAGGATATTCACAGCCCAAATTATGGAGATAGTGTTACAATTAAAGCCAATGAAGTACCCGTTTTTTGGGCATGTGGTGTAACACCTCAGTTGGCTTTAACACAAAGTAAACCGCCATTTTGTTTGACACATAGCCCAGGAAAGATGTTAGTAACCGATATCACTAATTCAAGTTTGGCTGTGTTGTAATTATTAGTTTATTAAGTTATTTACTCAGGAAGTGTAATGAAATTAAATTGTGACTTAGGTGAAAGTTTTGGTAGTTGGACCATAGGGCTTGATGAACAGGTTATGCCTTATATTGATCAAGCCAATATCGCTTGTGGTTTTCATGCTGGCGACCCGCTAGTAATGCAAAAAACACTTGAATTAGCTAAGCAACATAAAGTTTGTAATGGTGCGCATCCAAGTTACCCTGATTTGGTTGGTTTTG
>JAWSUX010000364.1:0-685 GCA_033852215.1 Colwellia sp.
GCAGTTGGTTAGCAACTTACACGTTAATCGCAGCTTTCCTAGTATTTGTTTATTCTTTTGTAAACATTTTGGTGTCAAAAGATCAAAAAACAACAGAATTTAGACAAAACTGGATAGATTCTATTCGAGAAGAAATAGCACAAGTTGTAGCTACTATTGGTTTTATCCTTGTGCAAGTAAAAAGGTTTGACGGTAAAGAAGATGGTAATGATAAATATATTGAAAGTTGCTCAGAACAGTTTCATGAAATGAGTGCTCATTATCATCGAATTCAATTACGCCTAAATCCTAAAGGGAAAATTGAAATTAAGATATTAGCTTTACTTACAGACCTTGAGCACACCTTATACTCTGGAGACATTGAACCAGAAGAAATATATAAAAAATCTGACGAGCTAATTGCATTGTCGCAAAGCTTTTTGAAAAAAGAGTGGCTCACAGTAAAGCGTGGAGAGATAGCATTTGTAATTACTAAGTATTCATTTTTGGCAGCCTTTTTAAGTATCATTGCTTTCGCTTTAGCAATATTCACAGGTAGCCTAGAAATATCCACTTTATTGGCGTACATCAAAGCCTAACAAGGCATTCAAACGGACAAATAACAGTTGGCTTTTTTGTTCGTGCCTCACTTATTTTAGCCAACTGCTATTTGCCGCTTAATGTGGCGTTATACGCATTTATGAAA
>JAWSUX010000365.1:0-4926 GCA_033852215.1 Colwellia sp.
CAAACAGACAACTAAACATCATGTTCATACCTAAAACACCAGGTAAAACCCAATCAACATAACGTATATTTTCTCCACTACTTTGCAAACGAGTAAAAGCTACTGCCGCTGGGTTGTTATTCATGGAGTGATGTTCTAGCTGCTGACCTAAAAAAAGTTTTTCAATCAAATAACTATTGGCTGATTCTTCATTCACCCAATAACGCTTAGTATCATAGTCAATTAATATATCGATACTGTGCCGACTGAGTTTATTTTTGGCTTTCTCAAAATCAGCATAATCGATAAAATCTACGTGACGTATTTGACTAAAGTTTTTTTCTTCTACGGTTAATGACTGATTACCCGCTGTTGTTAAAACACCTACTTTATAGGCCGAACGTCCATCGCCTGAAAAAATAAAAGAAAAGCTGACTAACAACAACACTGGAAATAATAGATTCCATGCTAAAGATGATCTATCTCTAAAAAACTCAATGCTACGGGCTTTAAATACCGCAAAAAAACGTTTGAAATTCATATTACTTCTACTTACTTTTATTAACGCTCAAAAAAACTAAATCTAATCTAAGTCCGATATTGTGCCCAAGATTATGCCCGTAAAGAGTGTCCTGTTAACTTTAAAAATAAATCATCTAAATTCGCTGACTTAACATGCAAAGCATTCAATGAAACTTTATGTTTCATCAACAGTGCCAAGGTATGCTCAACATTTTTACTTTTAATCTCGACTCTATCGTTCAGTAGAGTCCAGGCTTGTTCTGCTGCTAATTGCTCACCTACTTGCTCACTGGGTAGATAAATGAATACCTCTTCAAAATGTTTGCTTAATAATTGGTTTGGCGTGCCTGATTCGATAATTTTACCTTGATCCATTATAACAATATCATCACAAAGTTGCTCTGCTTCATCCATATAGTGGGTCGTAAGCACAATCGTTTTATTTTGCGCTTTAATATTTTTGATTAATTGCCAAAAATTTCGCCGTGCATGAGGATCTAAACCTGTTGTTGGTTCATCAAGAAAAATTATCTCAGGATCATTTATTAACGCCAACGCAAGTAACAGGCGTTGCTTTTGCCCACCAGATAAAAGGCGATTATTTCGATTTAAAAAATCGCTAAGATCGCATAAAGCAATAAGTTTCTCCTGTGTAATAGTCTTTTCATAAAAAGAAGAAAACAGGTTAAGAGTTTCTTTAACGGTTAAAAAATCTTGCAAAGCGGTATGTTGAAATTGGATACCTATATTTTGAGATATTTCTCTATCAACTTGCTGGCCCTGATAGAGTACTTGCCCAGAAGATGCACTAATAATACCTTCCATAATTTCAATGGTCGTCGTTTTTCCTGCACCATTAGGACCAAGTAAACCAAAACAATGACCCTGCTGTACTTCAAAGCTAACATTATCAACAGCGCAAACACCTTTATACTGTTTACAAAGTGACTTTACGCTCACCGCTGCGTTCATAGACTTATTTCCTATAATTTTTACCAAAAAATATTGTACTGCCTATACCCATCATACCTCTTGAATAAACCCAAATAACATTTACTTTCAAAAAACAGACTAAAAACCACTAAATGATAACAATTATCATTTGCATTAAAGTCTATTTGTGATTATGCTTAATAAAAAACATAGGGAGAGATGTATGGCTATTACAGCTATTAACAATCGAGATAAAGTACAAGTCGAAATATCAAGTAATTTACTTGCAGATTTACTCAACGCAGGTTTACTACATGGCGGTGACTGTAAGTGCTTAAACGCTAATGCCAAAGCCGTTATTTGGCATTGTCTACTGGCAAGTAGCACAAACATTGACGACATTAATGGGGAGCACTACCTATGTGCTTAGCCGTATCAAAAGAATTCACTTATCTGGAAAATTGGCTAGTAATGTTGTTAACCACCTATAAAAATACCCCAAGTAACGGCTTAGCACGAACAATAAACTTTTATTTGACTAAGTTACTACAACACGATGATATTAATTTTTGTGGTGCTAAACGCTGTGATTATCTAATAATGCAACGGTTTTGGCGTTGGCATGCAACAAAGCTAAAAGGACCAACTAATGCGGATTGTTTTTAATTCGCAGGCAAACTGTGTTCTTCATCACTTGATTTAGCATTTTTTTACCGGTCAATCCATATTGTTGACAAACTGCTTCGCACGTTTGTTTCTGTAGCAATCGTGCAATGAGTATCAAGCTGTGTTGTTCTAGCTCCCGACGAGTACTGCTATTACCGTTTAATAAGTCATGTTTAAGCCATAAATACAAACTATAGGCGCAGCTACTATATAAACGTTCACCTTGAGCAAAGGCATTTACATTAGCTAAATCTAGCGGAGTTAATGCCGCTAAATTAGCGTGACGTTGTTGTTTTAATAATAACAAGACGACATCAGTACTAAGCTCTTTGTATTCATCTGCAAGTAAAAAATCAAAACTACGGTAGAATTCATCATTCAGTTGTTTTAATTTACTATTCAGATCAGTATTGATCGCCTTTAATACCATGACAGAGTGCTCACCACTGGCTTTATCTTTCGTAAAACCAATGCGAGTGACTTGCATATCGGCCGTTAACCAAAATGCTAATAATGATGAGTTGATACCAAAACTAGCACCAATAAAATCAACTTTTTGTCTGCTTGCTAATTGCGTTATATGCTCCAATAAGTGAGTACCTAACCCCTGATGTTGTAGCTTAGGGTGCACTGCAATACGCATAATACGAAGATAAGAGTGGTTAAATGCTTGCTCAAAACCACAATGGGTTAAGAGTGACTGTGGCAAAAAGTGATTTTTCAAACGTCGCTGGCTATTGATGACCGCATCTACATCCTCGACACAACCCTCTTTCAGTAATAAAGCGACAGCAAGAACAGTATCATTGTCATTGTCACACTCATCATCTGCTTTTGTTAAGCAAACCAACTGCACATTCGGGTTATCAAGTAATAATTTTACGTCACTTGGTTTAGTTTGATAATGTGCAGTAACCAGTATTGAAAAAACTTGCTTTAACAAGTCCTCATCAGCAACCAGATCAGAGCCAATAAATACTTCACATGATAAGGCTGATAAATCAACTCTTGCTTTTGCATTAAAGGTTATGCTTTTAAGCTCGCTGTTTAATAAACAAGCATCAAAAACAAACTGTTCAAGGGGGTCACCAAGTCGCCAACGTATCGGCTCATGCATGTGTAAAGCATGCCAATTAGGACACAATTGACTCAACGTTTGCTGAAATTTTAAAGTAAACCCTCTACCTGCACCTTCATAGCCATGCACTGTACTTGAAAAGACCATGCGATGATAAATAGTTAATAATTGTTCAAGTAAATAAACAGGAATAGCCGCAGCTTCATCTACCAGCAACAAACTTGCTTTGGGTTGATGTTTTAATAGTTGGTCAACGGGTATAAATTCAACACAGCTATTAGCATATAAGAAGGAATTATCTCGACGGGAGATATCAGGTAAACTAATCTGTAACTGGCTAAAGAACACGCTCAATGACTGACTATCTGGTGCGGTGATAATGATATGTAACGGATTGTCAGTACGTGCACTTAATAATAATTGCGCGCAGGCAATAGCAAGTGCCGAAGACTTTCCTCGACCGCGATCTGCCGTTAAAACGAGTGGCCGTTTTCTATGACCTATGACGACTTTTTCAATAGATTTTACTGCAAGTAACTGCTCAGCGGTTGCACAGGAATACGCTAAATTATCATTATGCCCAATCGTATTTCTAACACCTTTTTCTGATAATTTTTCTATTAATTTCTTTGTTAATATTGTTACAGGTAAATCTGTATTGAATTCAGCAATGACTGCATGTGATGACATGTTATCAAGTAAGTAAAAAAAGCGCCTAATAAACTGGCTTTGCTGCTTTTTAAATTCTAGCTCGGGTATAACAACATATAACAAACCGCCAGATTTTATAGTACCTGATAGAGCGGCAAGCGCATCAATGCGAAATTGGCTATCGGCAAAAATAACACTATGACATTCACTGCCTAGCTTATCTCGAAAACGCTTATCTGGTACGTTGGCTGGGAAAATTTGACTATCGCCATAAATCAGCTGTGTTTCATTATCGCGGGTTAATTTTTCTTGAGGAAAATAAACAATATCTTTTAATAACGTTAGTGCCCAATTCTCACTCCCAGACAAAACGACTAAGCGTCGTTCATTAAGTAAAACCGCCTGTTCGGAAAAATCCTTTAGCCATAAGTGAAAATCTTTAGCTTGCATATACACCTTATTTTTTTTGTAATAACTACTTTAGTCTAAGCCATATAACAAGAAAATAAGTCTATCTAATCTAAGAGAAATTAGCTATGCCAATTTAATTTAACCTCAACTTGATTTTGACATTACAAACGCTATATTTTCGTATAGACCGAATGTTAATTAATACCTTAATAAATAAATGGTTATTTTAACAAAAACCTTACTAATTTGATCTAGATCAATAAAGAAAAATGAACAAAAAAATAAAATAACCTTAGTTTAATATAAACGAATGAGAACATTATGAATCAAGCAACATCTCCTGAAGATCAAAAGAAACATGAGCGTAATAGTTTCATTTTCTTAGCCGTATTTTTAGCTCCTATTTTATCTGTAATTATTGTTGCTGGTTTTGGCTTTGCCGTATGGTTTAGTCAACTCGCTTTTTTAGGTCCTCCAGGGACTTAAAAAATTGCTAACCCAAAAGACTAAAAAAGTGGAACGTTTAGCTAATCCTTCAAGAAGACGGTTTTTTCGTGGCAAAGTAAACACCAAACAAGTAATGCGTTTACCTTGGGTGATTAATGAGGCTGTTTTTACCTCTGGTTGCACACAATGCCAAGACTGCATTCAAAGCTGTGAAAGCAATATTATTGTCAAAGATGAAG
>JAWSUX010000366.1:0-10189 GCA_033852215.1 Colwellia sp.
TTAAACCCGTTTGCCCTAGGGTTTTATTCGCTACCTTTACAAGTCGTCAGGAAAAAGTTATGTTCATTTTATATTGCAATTATTGCTGCACTACCTCTAAACATTCTCGAAT
Source organism: Colwellia sp. (assembly GCA_033852215.1). GTDB lineage: Bacteria > Pseudomonadota > Gammaproteobacteria > Enterobacterales > Alteromonadaceae > Colwellia. The sequence continues at coordinate 113 of JAWSUX010000366.1, forward strand.
TATGACTTCATACAATTGAATATATTACCAAATATTAAATGTCACCATTTTTATAAAAAAGTCAAATCACTTTCTGTGCTACAGGTACAATTGTTAGTTATTGCTCTAGTGCTGTGTATATCCCTATTTATAATTAGCCAAAACACATCAATAATGCAGGCTGGGCAACAACTAACGGTTGAAGCCGCTCATTATTCACAAAAAGATAGAACGATAGAGCAGGTTTTAAACAATAAAGAACCTTTTAAATTAGTTAAAGACAACTATGTGAATCTTGGTAATAGAAACCATTTGTGGTTAAAAATAAACCTAAAAAGTAAGCCTGCTAAATTACGCCAAACTGAAAACTTTATCCTAGTACTCAAAAAAAATCGCATACACACACCAATGGAGCTGCATTATTTAACCAAAAATAGAGTATGGAAAAAACAGATATTACAGGGTAATCCACAATTTCATCATAAGATTGTTACTCGCATACCCAATGACTTGTTGTCTTCGTCATTTTATTTGAAGCTACAAGGACAATACTTAAGGACGTCACTATTTGTCTTTCAACATGATGAATTATTTGAAGATATACAGTACTCAACTTTATTTAGTGGCCTATTTTTTGGCATGTTAAGCTTATTTGCTTTTTATCATTTAATGCTATATTTTCGATTAAAAGAACCTTCCTATCTTGCTTATAGCACTATGTTATTTTTATTGGGGGCTTGGTTTTTATCTGGGCAAGGGTGGTTAAAGTATTTATTGCCCAATATGAATTATTTGCACAATAAAACGGTGATTATAGGTATTTTATTAGTGGTCGCGATAGCTGAGTTTGCTAAACATTACCTGCAAATTAAAACATTTTCCTTGCGGATATATAAAGGATTAAAGGTTACTCAGTTACTATTACTTTTTTTAGCACTAACAAGATTAACTGTCGGAGTTTTTTTGCCTGAGCAAGTAAACCAAATAGCTTATGGCATTGGGTTATTTGTTAGTTTTATAATTTTTGTTGGCTGTTTTAGTGCTGCTATTATAGCGGTTAGAAAAAAGATAATGGCGGCTTGGTATTATTTAACGGCAACCGTGATGTTTTTTATTGTCGCAAGTATTATGGGATTATCTGCTGGCAATATCATTAGCTTTAATTTTTCATGGCCGTTACTACAACTCACATCAACTATAGAAATTATTATTTTTAGTGCTGGTTTAGTTTCTATTTATTATCAGCAACAGCAAAATGAACGGGTTATTGAGCAGAAACTTAAACAAGCGCAATCAAGTCTAGTTAAAGCATTAGAAATAAGTAATACCTTAAAAGATAAAATACTGAATAACGTGGTTGACCATAAGTTGTTCCCTGAATTGGCTAAAGTGACTCACTTCTTAGCTGATATTATTTATGTGCAAGCATTAGGTAATGATTGTTTGGTTGTGTATAAAACAAACAATCGTAAAGTTAAAATAGAATTAACCTGTAATTTACAAAGTTTATTGGATAGTTTCGGTAATGAATATTTTATGCGTGTTCATAAGTCGTATTTGGTTAATCCACAACAACCGATGGTATTACAAAGAAGAACATCAGCCGATTATGATGTAAATATATTGAATGAATTAATTCCTGTGGGTCGTAAACATCTAAATCAAGTAAAAGCATTGCTTTGACTTTGTTCTTTCTACGTTACAAGACTATTTTTTCTACCGATTAGTATAATAACCATCAGCACAACCCACTTACTTATACTAATAATATCAATATCTTAGCTTTGTTTTTGCAACGCATTATACCTTTCACCTACTAATGCGTAATTCATAGCTAGTTCCTCACTTGTTGATGATCCCGTTTATCTTTAAAGTACCCATTTTATATCGTAAGTGAGTGGATAATTATATTTATGAAATCGTTTTGTTCAATGTTATTTTTTTGTCTTTTATTACAAGGTTGTGGTGATGAACCCGAAACTGTCGAATCACAGGTAATTAGTGTAGACCCTGATGTTTGTATGAATCAAACGTCAATGAACATCGCCTTATGGGATTATATGGCCGATTGGTATTTATGGAATGAGTCATTAGACAGTAGTAAAGATCTTAATGACTTTTCATCGTTAGAATCGTTAATGAATGATATCAAGGCTCGCAATCCTGTCGATCGTTTCAGCTTTATTATGCCTAAAAATGACTTCGATGATATTTTTGTTAATGCCACAATTGTCGGTTATGGCCTGAGGTATAAATTAGATGAGTTAAATAATGAATGGGTTGTTAGCTTGGTTTATGAAAATAGTAGTGCTCAAATAATAGGACTCACCAGAGGTGATCGCATTATCGCGATTAATGACATAGATTTACATCAAACAATGGCAAGTGGCCAATTTGTCTGGTCAGAATTTTGGTCTGAAATAGATATTAGCCAAGAAGTCTCGTTTACTTGGCGAACACTCGAAGGCGTTATTATGACTAAGTCGATGATACAAAGTGAGGTGACAACCAATAGCCTGCTTGCAACCACAATTATCGAATCTACAGCAGGTAGAATCGGTTATCTTGTATATAATAGTTTTATAGACCCCAGTTCGGAAGAGCTCAACCAAGCCTTTTCCTACTTTAAAAGTAAAAACATCAAAGAGCTCATTGTTGATTTACGTTATAACCATGGCGGCACGTCGAGAATGTCTAACCAACTTGCTAGTCAAATAGGCGGTGATATTATCGCGGGTAATATTTACAACAAACCAACAAATAATGCCAATCATCAAAGTGATATTGAACTTTTTAATCTTAATGGTGCAGAGCATTATTTGAATATGCCTCGTGTTGTTTTTGTAACAAGCCAGGAGTCATCTTCAGGCAGTGAAGTATTAATTAATTCACTCAAGCCTTATCTCGATGTGAAGTTAGTAGGTCAAAAAACCAATGGCAAGCCAGTGGGTATGAGAGGTTCGCAGTTATGTGAACAAATGGTTCTAGCGATTACGCATCATAATCACAATGCTGATGGTTTTGGTGATTTTTTTGAGGGTATTCCTGTTGACTGTTCAGCTGTTGATTCTATTGTTGGTGGGTGGGGGGACTTAAATGACCCTATGCTATCTGAGGCCGTTTATTTATTGGAAAATAATCAATGTTCATTCAACCAGATTAATGATAGTCAGGCACTTAAGGTTTTATACCCACGCGACTTCATTTGACCGATCGTAATACATTTTAAGGCTAACGATGAAAACGATTATTTTATTATGCACACTGTTTTTAACCGCATGCTCAAGTATTCCTTTAACAACCATTCTGCACTTTTCCGATGCTAAACCGGAAGATTTTTTTACTGTTGATCCGAAAGGAATATTGGTAAAAGTATCGATCAATAGTGTGGTAAATTTTGATCCTACGCGTTCTATAAATTTATCAGCAAGTATTGAAGATAGCACAGGACAAAGAATCATTGCCTTCCCTCTAGAGCTTGTTAATAAGACCACTCAAGCTACTGTAGAAGGTCTATTTAAAGACAGCCCTGCAATTGATATATATATTTTAAAATTTTCCCCTAGAGCACTCGCTAATTTACAATTATTCAATCAAGAAAGAACGTCAGAAATTAAAAAAAGAGTCGGTTTAAACGCGGGCGTTAATGTTTCTAAAAAACAGAATGATGACCTTGTAATTGATGAACACACAGTGTTATCTGTAGCACTTAAGTTAACTGAGCAAGATGAATTTATCACCTTGATCGATCAGTGGAAAGTTGGAATTGGGGCTGCACCAAACTAAGTGAGTAAACTTATAAAGCAATACTTAAGCCATTCATAATAGATGTATGTTGCCATTAACAGCATTAAACGTAATGTCAGTTTATTAACGTTCAGTTGACCTAAAAAGCAACCGATTGCAAGTGACTTCTGCGCGCCAGACGAGTCATAAAAACGAATTAGTGAAACGTCCGCTATCGTATCTGAGCTGACCTTACTGGATCGTTGACGAGTAACAATACACTTCTTAGTTGTGAGTTAAATGTTAAATTTTCTCATTGCGTGACGCGTTTTTCATTATTTGTGACGATCCACACAGATATATGCACAAATATTGATCTAAATTAATAAAAATAGAGTTTATACTTTAAAAAGCTTTACTTTTATAGAGTTCTTACTCTATAATGTTTTTGTTCTTGAGCGAAAGCTTAAAGCTTATTGTAATAATTTTTGTAGCTTCCCAATAGCTTCTTTGCCGATNNTTTAAACAGTTAAAAAAATGTTATCGGCTTTTTTTTATCTTAAAATCAGTGAACATGCTGTTTATTCCTGCTGTTACCTCTTTTCTCCTGATTTCAGTAAAACTTACTAGTTCAGCAATAACAGAGCGCGTAAACTGCTGGTAATAATTCATTAGCTAGTTACGTAATTTATATCGTTGCTAGTAATAAACGAGAGTTCTTATGTCTGAGCAACCCTCTGCTAATCGACTAACAGATACGGCATCATTGATTAACACTCAAAATAAAAATATTTCGATTCTTTTTCAACTTATTCAGTTCATTCGCCCGTATCAAAGCAGGGGGTTTTTCGCCTTAATTGCGCTCATTTTTACTGCCGCAGTAATGTTGTCAGTTGGGCAAGGTATAAAAATGCTTATTGATGAGGGATTTGCTCAGCAATCAATAGCGCAATTACAACACGCTGTATCATTTATCTTGGTCATTACCATCTTAGTTGCTGCGGGTACGTTTAGCCGGTTTTATCTTGTTTCTTGGTTAGGCGAGCGAGTAAGTGCAGATATTCGCTTGGCTGTGTTTAATCATGTAATCACTTTGCATCCTAGCTATTTTGAAACCAATGGCAGTGGCGATATTATGTCGCGCATTACTACTGATACCACGCTATTACAAAGTATTATTGGTTCTTCGTTTTCTATGGCTATCCGCAGCGTATTAATGTTGTTTGGCGCTCTCATAATGTTGTTTGCTACTAACATTAAATTAACCTTTATTGTATTAATATCAGTGCCTTTTATTTTAGTACCTATATTAGTTTATGGCCGTAAAGTAAGAAAATTATCACGTAAAAGCCAGGATTCAATGGCCGATGTTGGCAGTTATGCGGGCGAAGCTATTGAACACATCAAAACAGTACAAAGTTATACTCACGAGCAACAAGAGAGACATTCTTTTGCTGGTGAAGTTGAAAAATCATTTCATATTGGCCGTAGCCGAATAAAACAGAGGGCTACATTAATAGCAGGCGTCATTCTTATTGTTTTTGGTGCCATTACCGGTATGTTGTGGGTCGGCGGCAGTGATGTTATTCAAGGCAAGATGAGTGGTGGTGATTTAGGCGCCTTTGTGTTTTATGCTATTTTAGTCGCTTCTTCCCTAGCAACAATTTCGGAAGTATTGGGAGAGTTACAACGTGCTGCAGGAGCCACTGAAAGACTAATAGAAATATTACAAGTTGAAAGTCATATTCTTCCCCCCGTTGAAAATACCATTTCAGCAAAACAGTTAACCGCACAAATTGCTTTTGAAGCGGTTAGTTTTAATTATCCTTCAAGGCCTGATCAAGCTGCGACCCAGACATTGAATTTAACCGCACAGCAGGGAAAAGTATTGGCGTTGGTGGGACCTTCTGGTGCAGGAAAATCAACGTTGTTCGAATTGTTACAACGTTTTTATGATCCACAAGCTGGTCGTATTACCCTAGGAGGCACTGATATACGCCAGTTAGATCCCAAAGATCTTCGTCAGCAAATGGCATTAGTACCACAACAGCCAGCGCTATTTAGTAGTGATGTTTTTCATAATATACGTTATGGCAAACCAGATGCCACTGATGAAGAGGTAGTTGCAGCCGCTAAAAAAGCCCATGCCCATGAATTTATAAGTCAATTGCCACAAGGCTATCAAAGTTTTCTTGGTGAACGCGGGGTACGACTTTCTGGCGGTCAACGCCAACGTATTGCTATTGCTCGAGCTATATTAAAAGACCCGAATATTTTATTATTAGATGAAGCAACCAGCGCGCTAGATAGTGAAAGTGAATATCATGTGCAAAAAGCATTAGAAGAGTTGATGCGTGAACGCACCACCATTATTATCGCTCATCGACTCTCAACCATACAATATGCAGATAAAATTGCCGTATTAGATCAAGGTCAAGTAATCGAAATGGGTGACCATCAGTCTTTATTACAAAACTGTGAGTTATATCAACGGTTGGTAGAGTTACAGTTTAAAAAGCTAGATTAAGATCACTTAGCTTAAGTTACCTAAAGTTTGCACATCTAAAACTTGGGCTATCTAAAGTTAATCGAACTTTATAATGATGTGGTAACAGGTATAAAAAAGGGATAATAGCATCATGCTTTCTCCCTAAATACATAACCAAGCGATTTGGATATGCTTTGATTTATGTTGTTACCGTACAATTAATATTACTGCTCTTCAGTTATGTCGTCTTCGCCATCTACAGCTTCTTCATCAAGCAATTCATAATCGTCTTCTTCTTGAGCAAGCCAATCAGAAATAACGGCATTCGCTTGTTCAGAGCCAGTATATTTCAACGATGAAAAGGCTTGAACACGAATATCAGCATTTAATTTATTTAGTACATTCTTAACTCTAAGTACTTCCGCGCTGCGCTTACCCGGTGATAATTTGTCACACTTAGTTAATAGAGCTAAAACAGGCAACTCGCTGTCTGCCGCCCATTGAATTAAATCCATGTCTAAATCTTTTAGCGGGTGACGAATGTCCATTAAAACGACTAAGCCTTTTAAACTTCTACGTTTTTCTAAATACTCACCCAGTGCTTTTTGCCATTTTTTCTTCATTTCTAATGGCACTTTGGCAAAACCATAACCCGGTAAATCGATAAGGCGTCGATTCTCTGCTACTTCAAATACATTGATAAGCTGAGTTCGACCTGGCGTTTTACTAATACGAGCCAAACCTCGTTGATTAGTTAGCGTATTCAACGCACTTGATTTACCAGCATTAGAGCGACCCGCAAAGGCAACTTCAATGCCACCATCATTAGGTAAACGACGAATATCTGGAGCACTCAGAGTAAAAGAGGCTTTGCTTAAATGGATAGTTTGAGAAGACAAGAACTTAACTCATTAAAAAAATATGTCGGTATTATAGCGTTTTCTTTAACTTTTATTAGTTTAATTGCAATAAAAGCAGCGAAATTAACTGTTTTTTCATCGAATTTCACCTGCTAGCTGTTACACAACGCTGATATTCGTGTAAAATGCTGCTACTTTTAGACCTTTTTTATCATTTTTTAACCAAATAACGGCTAAACTATTGCACGAAATAGTAATAGTAAATACCTTATATGATTAATGACAAGCAGAGAGCAACTCAATGAAAAAAATTATCTTTTCGCTAGTATTAGCCTTAAGTACAATCAGTACCGCACAGTCCGCAACAGGTGATGCTGCCGCGGGTAAAGAAAAAGCCGCAGTTTGTGGCGCTTGTCATGGTGCATCGGGCATAAGTGCCACAGGTATTTACCCTAACTTAGCCGGTCAAAATAGTGCTTATGTAATCAAACAATTAACAGATTTTAAATCAGGTGCTCGTACCAACATGATGATGGCACCTATGGCTGCTAATCTTTCTGAGCAAGATATGGCTGATTTAGCCGCGCATTATGCTGGTTTAAGCCGTACTGGCGAACAAGCAGCCACAACAAGCGATGACAGTGCGGCTCCTACCGACAGCGTTGCAACGGCTGCAGAAGTTGAAGTAGTAACTTCAACGCCAGCTTCAGCTATTTATGCTGGCGATGTACAGGCAGGTAAAGGTAAATCCGCAATGTGTGCTTCTTGTCACGGTGCTACAGGTATCAGTGTTATTAGCATGTACCCTAACCTAGCAGGTCAAAGTGCTAACTACCTTGCTAAGCAACTTGCCGATTTCAAATCGGGTGTTCGTAAAGATCCAGTAATGGCTGGCATGGTTGCCGCTTTGTCACCTGAAGACATGAATGACTTAGCTGCTTACTTTGCTGTACAGTCTGCTAAAGCTGGCTCAGGTGAAGGTAATGAAGCAGGACATAAATTATATTTAGGTGGTGATGCAGCTAAAGGTATTACTGCTTGTGTTGCTTGTCATGGCATAAATGGTAAAGGTATGAAACAAGCTGGCTTCCCATCAATTGCAGGTCAAAATAAAGACTATTTGAAAAAGCAATTAGCAAGCTTCCGTGATGCAAGTCGTGGCAATGACAATAACGGCATTATGCGTAACATTGCCATTAAATTATCTGATGCTGATGTTGAAAAACTTGTTCAATACATGTCATCACTAAAGTAATGACTGTGCAGATATAATACTTATCTATAACTTTCTTACAAAAAAGCAGCGTTGAACGCTGCTTTTTTTTATGCTTAACTGCTAAAGTAACCCTCTTTATTACAGCAAACACTATTTAATGGATAAGTATTTAAATACTAAGCGATTAATTGCATGTCGACAATGTGATGTTTTACACGATGAGCCGTTATTAAAACAAGGGCAGAGTGCTAAATGTACGCGTTGCGGTAGTACATTAACCGAACGAAAAGTTGACTCTATAGAACGCAGTTTTATTTGGTCACTTACCGGTGTATTGTTAATGTTACCTGCCATTTTACTGCCTATTATGGGCGTTACCTTAGCAGGGCAATTTCACCAAGCCTCATTGTTCGACTGCATTTTAGTGTTGATTAACCGTGGCTTTTATATGATAGCCTGCTTAGTTTTTTTATTTGCTATTGCCGTACCTGTTGTACGTTTAGTTGGCGCGCTTTACCTTTCTTATTGCTTTAAGTTCAAAAGATTAACCCCTTCTTTATTAAACTTTTTCCGCGCTTATCATCACTTAGATAACTGGGCTATGCTTAATGTTTTTATGCTAGGTATTGTCGTTTCAATGTATAAATTATTAGATGATACTGAATTAAGCGTTAACTTAGGTCTGCTTTCATTTATTTTATGGCTAATTTGCTCAACCCTGGCATCAAGCACTTTAGATCAAGATTATATATGGGAGAGACTTGAGCATGATTTCCCTAATCAAGATAGCCTTCCTGATGACAGTAATGACAGCACCCCCAATAACAAAAACAACCATGAAAACAGCTAAGCAAGCAGGGCTGGCTTTATGCCCTCAATGCCACAAAGTAAATGTTTTCAAACCACAGCCACAGCAATGCACTCGCTGTCATGGCCGATTTTATCAACGAAAACGTAACAGCTTACAGTATACTTTAGCTTGGAATATTGCCGCATTATTAGCCTTTATCCCTGCTAATCTTTACCCGATCATGATCGTTTATCAGTTAGGTATTCCCAAAGAAGCAACCATATTATCAGGCATTGGCGATTTTATAGACCATGGTTTATATCCCATTGCTGTTATTATATTTTCTGCTAGCATTATTGTGCCACTCATTAAAATAATAGGTCTTTTTGTGTTAGTTTATAGGGCTTATACTGGCATTCGATTAAAACCAGACAAGCACAGTAGGGTTTATCATGTTTTAGAGTTTTTAGGACCCTGGTCTATGCTCGATGTTTTTGTTGTGGCGTTAATGGTAACGGTAGTTGAGCTTGGCTTTGTCACCTCTGTTGCCGCAGGGCCTGCTATTAATTATTTTACTCTAACAGTAATTTTCACCATGATTTCCGCCAACAGCTTTGACCCTAGGCTTTTGTGGGATAAAGATTCAGACATCAATACAGTTAAAAGTGAGTTTAAGGAAAAAAATGACGACTAGCCAATCCAATATTAATACAGCAGAAATTGTGCCTCGCCAAGGCATCTCTATTATTTGGTTTGTGCCTTTTATCGCGCTTATTTTCGGCTCATGGCTTCTCGTTAAAATCATTTCTGAACAAGGCACTTTTATTACCATTGAATTTGATAATGGCGCCGGCATAGTGCCAAATAAAACAGAAGTTCGTTACAAAGGTTTAGTCACAGGTTTAGTCAAAAAAGTTGTTCCTTCTGAAGATTTACAACATGTTATTGCTGAAGTGGAAATGACCAAAAACTTTAAAGATTACTTAACCGAAAACACCCGTTTTTGGTTAGTAAGTGC
>JAWSUX010000367.1:0-5315 GCA_033852215.1 Colwellia sp.
CAGGGAATGAACGCTTACATTGAAAGCACTTAACAAGCGTAACCAGGCCGAAATTTATTCCGGCGCTCGTTTTGTGCCGGGCGCTACGCTAGCACAAAACAATCACCTACATAAATTCGCCTGTTACGGGCGTTAAGGTTTCTATGAATCGAGCAATATTAATAATCATTGCCCTACTGATTTCAGGTTGTGTAAGTGTCAACGAGCCAAGAGCACCCGAGAAGAAGTTTGAGGTTCAGGTAAAGTCTATAAATATTGAGTTTGTGCAAGCTAGGGCTATAGCACTGCAATATCTATCTCATGTATCGTGGTTTGACTATGACGGCGATCCAATAGTGGTAGAAAAATGTAATGGCACAGAGTCCAAGGAGTGTCACTACTACGTTAGTCATGCAGGTAATGGTTGCGGCTGGGGTTCATTTGTCATAGAACAATGTACTTCTGGTAAGTGCCATTATAATTTTAGCCCTTACAACTCAGTAGGCGTAGTTTGTGAATAGCCTTAACAAAGCCAGCCAATCGGACTTCCGTAAGCTGTCTTGGTTTTTGCAAAAATACGCAAAAACAAATCCAATTTACTGCAGCCGTTGCTGGCGGCGTTATGCATCATCAGGAGTATCATGGAGCCAATAACACTTGAGAAAGAATTATCCGAATTGATGACAGGACATGAGTTACCGTACCACATCGAGAACGAGTGGGTTGTCCCTTTAGGTAAGTTGCCAGCTATACGGGCGACCTGGTATCCCAGAGAGGATAGCGGTCTTTTAGAGGTAGATGTTTTACTGGAAGACAAACGAATCATTAATGAATGTTTCGCTGGTATTGGTTCTGGCCGCGAAGGGCTCAACGATGCATTGCAAAATTTCTGTATAAATTCGTTCCACGTATTACTGGCTTCGCTTTGGGGTTTGACTGATACAGATCAAGTGATGACTGAGAACTGGAACTTCAGAGGCAAAGAGTATACGGCGTTTATTGGTAATATTGGCACACGTGGTAGTGGCGAAGTAGATGCAGAAATACCAGATGGTTTATTTGAAACGATCGAGAAATCAATTAGGAATGAACCACTGAAAGACAACCTATCTTGGTTTCGGTGTTTTTTCTGTAGCGTCTCGGGTGAGAAAACTTTCGAAGCTCTAAAAGATAATGAAGTCTGGCAGTCAGGGGTGTCAGCACTAAAAACACTGCCATGGGCAAATACAAATGGTTACTATAGCGTAAGAAATTTTCTGGTTCTTAGAGAAAAGGCATAACAAAGCTATAAACCAGACCCCAAATATTACGCAATTTTGTGCATACGCTGCGCGCATTATTGCACAAAACAGCTCCACATTTGGGGCTGGCTATAGCGGCGTTATGCAAAGGAAAGTATGAAGAATTTAGTATTATTCACATTTTTAATCTCTATTAGTATTGGTACTACACTCGCCTCAGACGAAGTAGGGTTTCTAAAGGGCTTGAGTAAAGAGCTGGGCTTGCCAAAGCTCGACAAAAGAAGCGTTAAGAGCAAGGATATAAAGTCAAACTCTGCTTTTATATTCACGGTTTTGACTAATACTCGTGAGCTTAGGGTTCACCAAATGAATGGTGCGATTCATAACCGAGTATACGTTCGCGATGAAGGTCAAGAAGCAGTATTTTTATTTGATGTTGATGAGAGCGGAAAAGATATAGATGGCACTGGAAAGCTCGTTAAAGATTGCCTAAACCAAGGATCATTCAATTATTATCACTATTACGATCAACCCTTGGGCCACTTCTCAGCTGATATGTTGCCTTGGTTAGTGTGGGGTAACTGTAAGGATGACCCTAGTAGCCTGAATCAAAGGATCGAAGCGTACATGCTAGATTTTCGTGAGGGTTTTCAAAGAGCGCTGTCCGCTAATGAGGGATTTTATCTTCCCAAGCGATTCAAGTTTAAGAAAACCGGTCAATCTGAAGCAATCGGATTCTTTTTTAAGGCACTAGATTCTCAGGGTTTCGATTTAGGTAGTTTTGCGCCTGATAAATTACATGAACCGCAGCGTCAGGAAGAGTTTATTGAGGCGTTGGAAGCGGGAATGAAAGAGTTACTTAAAAATGCATAACCAAGCCATCATTGCTCGCCCTTCGGGCTGGACCTCACTTCGTTCGGCCCCATATGGCGGGCGTTAGCATCAACAAGGATTAAACCTTTGAAATTCAATCAAAGTCGTTTCCAGAGCATAGTTTACAGGTTGAGAAAAGCGACTGTTTCTGTATCCATATTTTCACTGATATTGGTTGTGTCCTTTCTACTAGGTAGCGAGCCAGATGAAAGTTTTATAGTGATTTACTTGGCTGGGGTATTCGGATTTCCAATTGTATATATTTTATGGTTAATGCTCTTTAATTCCTGGAAAAACAAAGTTGATGAATACTCTATTGAATTTACAGAAGATGGTATCCGATATATCAATATGGGTGTTATAGACTTTCTGCCCTGGTCTGAGTTTAAAGAATATAAAATTAGTGGAAAATTCGATAGAGTACTGAAGATAGATGGTGAAAATACAGAAATTAAGTTCGATCTTGGAGTGTTTAATTCACTCCAGCAAAAAGGCATCATCAGCAATCTTAGTGCAACATGCTAACAATGCCATCATTGTTCGCCCTTCGGGCTGGACCTCACTTCGTTCGGCCCAATATGGCGGGCGTTAAGTGAAGTAATTTATGGCTTATTTTTTAGCAGCTATAGCTGGAGGAGGATATGCTGTCGCTCTCAGGTATTTGGCCGAGAAATTCAATTTATGCGTGGTGGCATTGCTCTCCATTGCGTTGTTTCTGGCTGTCTCTATCGGTTGGAAAGTAGAAGATACTTTCGTATCGGTACTAAACGCAGTTGGTTTTTTTGTTTGGTTGTGCTTTCCTGTTGTAGGAATTTATTTTGTTTCAAACATCAGGAATAAAGCGTTTTCCAAAAATTGGGTTTTGGCAAGTGTTGGAGCATTTTGTTGGGCCGGGTTTACTCAAGTTTCGAGGTTTTTAGGTTATGTATTTGGAACGTGAATCACTTAACAAGGTTGTCATGGTTCGCCCTGCGGGCTGGACCTCGTCGCTATCGCTCCTCGGCACCATACAACGACGTTAACTGCCTATGAGAACTCAGATAATTATCGACGAAGATGCTAGAAAGCGTAGCTTAAACGTTGATGCTTACAATCGCTTAAATAAGCGCCAACTTATATCTAAGCTATCGGAGTTAGAGGGGGTTAAAATTATTAAACAAAACACTTTGTTTAGCTTACGAGAGTTTTGTAGGTTCGAATTTAAAGATGAAATATTTTCGATAGCTGAAGATGATTGGGATTATTCGTTCGTTATAAAGCCAGATGAATACAATCGTCATACATTAGCTGAGCTAGAAAACTATTTTAATAATGTGCATGCGCCAAAGCCTAAAACTCGGCCAGCTTTTATTTTCGCTGGTATTGTTCTAGTCGGGTTGGCATTGTACGTAAATATATTCAGCAGTTAACAAGTATGTCAACCAGACCCGAAATACGTCGCTCAATTTGTGCATGGGCTGCGCCCATTGTTGCACAAGCCGCCCGCCATATTTCGGGCGGGTTACATAAGCGTTCTGTTGCAATCAGATTCAGGTATTAGGTAAATGGCAAAAGCTGGTTTTATTCCTCAGAAATTGCGACCGTGGATTGAGGCAAGAAAGAAGTATCAGTTATCACATGCCCAGATACAGATGGCTAGAGAGCTTGGCCTTAATCTGAAGAAATTTGGAAGTCTTGCCAATCACAAGCAAGAGCCCTGGAAGCTGCCTTTACCGAATTATATCGAAGAGCTATATTTCAAAAGCTTCAAAAAAGAATGTCCGGATACTGTTCGCTCCATTGAGAAAATGGTAAAGGAAAAGGCCGCAAGTAAGGCCGAGCGTAAAGAAGATCGTGTGGCGAAGAAGTCTGTGCCACATCCAACAGAACAAGTTTAGGCAGGCGACGCCAAAAAGTGGCGCACCTGCTAAAAGACGTTATGCACACAAAAGAATAGAGCAATGATTGAATACTGTAGAACACTTCGCCTTGGTAGGCTCAACTATTTAGGGTTGTTGTGCTTGCTGTTCTTGTACATTCCTTCTGCGCTAGCTTTGGCTCTTGCGAAGTTAGGCGCTAGCCCGACAATTATTGATACTACGCTCACAGCTTTACTAACCCTGTTTTTGACTCCCTACATATTGCTTTCATTATTTCGTGTTCAAGATGCCGGGCAGCATCGCGCATGGACGGTGCTAGCACTAATTTTACCAATAATTTATTTGTTCTGGCCTGGCACTAAAGGCGAGAATCGCTACTACAAAGGAGCTAAGGCGCTTCCTTTGATTGTTAAGCTATTACCTTTAGGTGTAATTCTTTGGTTTATTTTGGCGCCTTTCATTATGGTTGGTTTAAATGCATAACAATGCCAGCCACAATCGCCAGCAAGCTGGCTGGACCTTCGTTTCGGCGCTTCGCGCCTACACTACGGCCCGTGCTGGCGGGCGTTAGGCAATCACGAGCATGAAGCATAAACTGATTCAAGATTTCTCAAACGTTTGTTGTCAAATGTTCCTTACATCTTTGAGTAACTCAGATCGGATAAATTTCGTGTTGTTTGGAAGTGGAGCAGTATCACTGAATTTTATTGACCAAAAATGCACCCACAATAATATTGGAATATCTCCACTTTTTTACTGTATTTCGTTTAGGGAGTGGTTGGAGCAACAGTGTTCCAAGAACGACATTGATTTTGTAAATATAATTGTGGCTGAATTGAAAGTTAATATCAGTGTAGACACATATCGGAATACCGAGGGTGGTATACCTGGGTGGCTATCATCCACAATGGGCTTTGAATGCTCGAGTCGCATTGGAACTTCTGATCGCGAATACACTTCATCTATGAATGAAAGTCAAAATATGGGCTTGGGGCAGTTAATTTATGGCAATCAATATTAAGTCAAAAATACTGCTTTACGTCAGTAAGTTTAGATCTGGTAAAGTGAGTGTAAATGCCTAACCAAGCTATAAACCAGACCCCAAATATTACGCGATTTTGTGCATACGCTGCGCGCATTTTCGCACAAAACAGCTCCATATTCGGGGCAGGCTATAGCGGCGTTCAGGCTGTAGGAAAATCAATTAAACCCGAGAAACACTCACCTTTTCCTGTAAAATATATCCTTTAACCGCTTATGGGAGTATTTGTGGCGAACTACCTCGATGACAATTTAAATCAAAGTGTCTTTCTTGATGTTAATTATCTTGAAGTCCTCGGCGAAAACACCTTCGAGTTTTGTC
>JAWSUX010000368.1:0-2827 GCA_033852215.1 Colwellia sp.
GCCAAAGGTCACTGCATTTTATTTTCATCTCATGTTATGCAAGAAGTCGCAGCTTTATGTGACCGTGTCATTATTGTTGCTAATGGCAAGCTAGCCGCACAAGGAACGCCAAAGGAGCTTTGTGAATTAGCAGGAGAAGAGAATTTAGAAGACGCGTTTGTTAAATTGATTGGCTCAGATGAAGGAGTCGCGGCATAATGAACTTAGATTTAAGACAACTAAAAGCGTTAATTTTAAAAGAATATAAAGAAGCCTTTCGTGATAAACGCGCATTGATGGTCGCACTAGGTTTTGCTTTTATGGCGCCTGTTATGATTATGATCGGTACCAAGATCATGATTGAAAAAGCAGTTGACCAGCCAGCTGTTTATATTAAATTTTCTGGCGCTGAATATGCCCCAAAATTAATTACTCATTTAAGTGACAGTAATATTCTGCGCTTTGCAGATATGCCAAAAAGTGATAAAGCTATTTGGGACGATCGTAATATTAGCATTAACATACCCGAAGATTACGCTAAAAATATGGCTGAAGGTAAGCCGATTAAAGTACATTTAAAAGCTGACTTTAACGACAAAGCCGTACTCATGCCCGTTAGGCGCATTAATAATGCGGTGCGTAATTTTTCACTTACTCTTGGCTATAAACGTTTACAGTTGCGTGGCGTTGATGTGCGTTTATTAAATCCAATAAAGTTAGTGGAGCAAGACACCGCTAAACCCGACGCGACCTTTATGATGATTTCCATGGCATTAGGGATATACTTGATGATGGCAGCCTTTATGTCTGGCTTGCCTGTTGCTATTGATTCAAGTGCCGGTGAGCGTGAACGTAACGTACTTGAAATGTTACTTTGTCAGCCTGTCAGTACCTTAAAAATAGTACTTGCAAAGTTGATAGGAGCAGCAACTATTTCTGTCATCGGTGTAGTACTGCTCTTAGTACTAACATCTATTTCTGTTGGTTTTATTGATTTAACAAAAATAGGGGCGACCTTTAGTCTCGATTTTTCTACTACGTTTGTATTGATATTATTGTTCTTGCCAATTTGTTTTTTTGCTTCAGCGATTCAACTTTTTGTTGCCTTTCAAACTAAGAGCTTTAAAGAAGCGCAATCAACAGCGAGTATTATTATTGCTGTCCCTGTTTTTATACCCGTAGTGATATCTTTTATGGATGATAGGCCATCATGGCTAAATTGGATGCCTATCGCGGGTCAATCATTAATAATGGAAGACGTTTTTAAAGGAGGGGACGTTAGTTTCTTGGCTTTTTTCGCTACCAGTGCAGTGACAATATCAATAACCGTAGCTTTAGTCTTGATACTTGCTAAAAAGCTAAAGTCAGAAAAAGTCGTTATGGCGCTTGGTTAGTTTATTTATTCGCTTAGCTGAGAATCCACTTAGTTATATGGCTATCACATGGCTTAGTTACTGTACTGTTGTAAATTTACATTAGCACTCTAAGTTACTAATACTCCTTAGTAATTAGCTAATACTAGGGAGTGTTGAGTGTTTCTTCATCATATTGCGTACAAAAAAGTTTAAGTGACTTATTAATATTGAACGAACTAGTCAAAAATGGTTTATTAGGCGGAGTAATGGATAAATTAAAAGAGGCTGATTTAATTGATTAATACAACAGACCCACAATGGCTAACTGAGCGAGAGCAACTTTGGCTAGATAAAATACTGCCGCGCTTAACCTATGATACCGGTTATAAATTTCCTAAGCGGCAGTTACAGCAATTAAAGCGCTATTATTTAACAGGAATAGCGCCAAAATTAGCGTCAACATCGCAATTTGAGCCATTCCCATTGGTGATTAGCTTATGGTTACATCCAGATCAAGGGCTTGAAAATTGGTTAAAAATTTTAGAAAAAGTGCAAGAGGATGCAAGCGGTTACTATTTTATCGAGCATCACTTAAAAAAATCGATGTGTTTCTTGGGGGAAGCAGGAGGTGATAGATACCTGCCAAATTACGAAGTAGACCCTTCAGGAAAAACCTACTATTTTGATATTGAAGAGGGGTATTTTTTAGGCGCAGAAAAAGTATTACTTGATTTCTTTTTTAACCATATTGGTGATGCGCGCTATGTTACATGCAGCCTTAAAAATGAAGAAAATAAGTTTGATAAATATAGTAGTTTTGGTTTGTATTACCTTCCTCATAATATGGTTTTGTGGCTAAAATCAGAAAAAATTATTAATCCTTATTATACATTTTTTTATAAAACATCTTACTGGCTTTTGAGCTTAGCAACCCAAGATGAATACTTTTACGATGAATATGATAAGAAATATGATTCGATTCCACCTAAAGAAAAAATGATTTCTTATTTTTATACATTACTTCATTACGCAGAACTAGAAAAAAAAGGTGCTGATAGCATCAGACGCCAATACGTTGCTGATACTATAAAGGCAATTGAAGAATTTGACTTACCTGATTTTATTAACCATTGGTGGCAAATTGTTAAAACCAGTGAAACACTGGAACAGGCACAAGAAATAGCTAAGCCAAGATTTAAAGAAAAAGAAATTCCAATTATCAAAGAAAAAACAATGAAAGAAAAGCTATTAGAAAGACGTGCAGCGCCAAAGAAAAAGCGTAGAGGGAGATTAGTTTAAAGAATTAACTGGGGCAACCCGAATTCTACGTGCAAGTGCACCACATTTTAACTGACTAATTCATAAAGACTTAGTCATACCTGTGATCAATGAAGATGCTTGATTTTTCGGTTAAATAGGATCAAGCTAGCCACTAATGAATATCAAACTCACACCAGCATTAAGAATAGCTTTAGAATTACGACACAGTAAAG
>JAWSUX010000369.1:0-970 GCA_033852215.1 Colwellia sp.
GTGAGTCGCTAACATCAATATACTGCAATCGACATCCCAAACATTCGGCGTTTCATCTGCATGTAAATCGATGTGCATACCTGGATGGTTTGCTTCGATAAAAGTAGCCATAGCTTCTGCTTGAGATTTTTGTTCAAATAAATGAAAAAAGACCACTTGGTGCGGAGTCGTTAAATCGATGCCTGCTTGTTGCATTTCGGCTAAAATTTGGCCAGTTTCATCATTGGGAAAAGTCATCATATCTTCATTTCAGTGTGCTAGTTAGTTGCACATTATAAACAGTGATACATAATTTGAATAGGGGGTAATTTAATTCATCACTCTCTGGTCGTGACAGTGTTAGTTATTGCTTAAAGCGTAACGGGGTATTGTTGAAACATTAGCACCACTTCTTGTTGGATTTTATCATTAACCATGCGTGAGTCATCTTTATCTTTCAGCTTTAGTGGAGCAATAACTCGCCATACAGAACGCTTTCTTTTTGGATTAATTAAATCAATAATTAAGCTGCCCTTTTTCACTTGTAAACCACTGCCTTTGTTGTGCCAGTTATTTGCTTTTAAGCAACGTTGACAAAAAAGTACTTCTTTATTGTATGCTCGGTAATCATTTTCATCACCGTTGAGTAAGTGGTAGGTAATAACGATATCGGCTTGATCAATTTCTTTATATTGAAAACCTTGCTGCTCTAATGCTTTCTCTATTGCTATTTCAATACTATTTCGTTTGCTGTCAGTTAGACTTTGAGTGTCAGTAAAAGATGAATTACGCTGATATATACTGTAAGTTTTTACTTTTTCGAAGTTAAAGCTAGTTTGATAAACAGCGTCACTGTGTGTGCTACAAGCGCTGATAAAAAAAATGACTAGGCATAATAATAGTGACGTGATATTTTTCAAAATGATTTTAAGCGCTTAAAATAGAGAATGCTACCCTAACAAGGTGAGCGAATTTTTAATAGTAAAATTTA
>JAWSUX010000370.1:0-962 GCA_033852215.1 Colwellia sp.
CCTGTTATTTGGGCGTTATACGTTTCGAGGTAGAGTGTGCATCCTGACTTTGAGTTCCACATTTATCCAAAGCACTTATTGAAAGGTAAAAGCATTACTGATGAGAATGCTGATGTAATTACCAAAATAGGGTTACCGGGATTTGTTTCACCTCATTTATACTTCGGCGATTTTGAAGAGGAACAATTTCTCCCATTATTATCTAATTGGTCATGGGCAAGTGAGTGGGAAGGAAATATAAATGTTGCAATGCAACAGTTTCCTGATTGTTTAGTTATAGGTGCTGGACAAGAATCTGAGCCTATAATAATCAAGCCCAATGAAAGCAGTCTTTATCAAGTAAATATGGACGGGAAGTCATTAAAATTCCTTAACGAAAACTTGGATAAATTATTCTTAACGCTTGATGCGTTTTTAGATATGGTAGATAAAGTATACTCAAAAGATAACAACGCTTTTCTAGAACAGCGAGTTAATCCTTTATTAGTAAAGTTATTTAAAACGCAGTTAAAAAACATAGATCCTTTAGCACTCGGTAAAAATTCGCTTTGGGAACAGCTCGCAGACAATTGTAGTTTGCATCACAAAAACGTATAACAAGTTGCTCAAACGGACAAAAAACAGTTGGCTTTTGCTCGTTCCTCGCTAATTTTAGCCAACTATTTTATTGCCGCTTAGCAAGGCGTTATGTACATGAAAGGATTCTGGTGTTGCCATTAAGATGTGCTTCTTGCAAAAGCCGTAATAAAATTCAGACGAGTTTTTGGATCTCAAAAATTGATGCTGTAGGTTTTATTTTTTTAAGTCTACTACTGACTGGACCCGTATGGGCAATTACATCACTTATAGAAGAGTCTAATTCCATTTATTTCTTAATAGTATGTATTTCATTTTATCTAGCGGTATCAAATAAACAGTACAAAATTGTGGCGCTCTTAGTGGCTGAGTTTATTATCGATTCA
>JAWSUX010000371.1:0-1387 GCA_033852215.1 Colwellia sp.
AGCCTTGTCCAATATGAAATGAGTCTGAACTAATTACGTGTTTCTAGCATGAAATGCGTCTAAAGACTTAATTTTTGTTCATGATCATAAGATGAAAGCGATCATGAATATAGAAAACCTAACCACCATTGAAGACCTTGATAATTTTATTCAAGGCAATCAAAACATTGTTTTTACCGTTTTAGGCGATAAAGATGAGCGATACTACTTTATTCAAAAAGCACTGATTAAATTTCGCTACATTACGCTTAAAAAATCAGATAAAGGCATTGTAAATAAATACCTTAGAAAGGTCACTGGTTACTCAAGGCAACAACTTACTCGTCTTATAAAACAGTATAAAGACGTAGGTAGGATAAAATGGCGACCATGTCGTCGTAACGGTTTTTCAACAACGTATGGTAAAAATGACATCAAACTGTTAGTCGAAATGGATACTCGCCATGAAGACATTTGCGGTCATGCTATTAAGAAGCTCTGTGAGCGCGCTTATAATAAGTTTGGCCAGAAAGAATATCAAACACTTGCCAAAATATCAGTTTCTCATTTGTACAACCTCAGGAAGTCTAGTAGCTATCAAAAGCAGCGTAGAGTTTTTACCAAAACCCAAGCTCGACAAGTAGCTATTGGCGAACGCCGTAAACCACAACCTAACGGGCAACCTGGTTATATACGTATTGATACCGTGCACCAAGGTGATTTAGATAAGAAAAAAGGCGTTTATCATATCAATGCCGTTGATGAAGTTACTCAGTTCGAAGTGGTTTGCTCGGTTGAACAAATAAGCGAACGTTATCTGATCCCCGTACTAACACAAATGCTTGCAGCTTTCCCTTTTGTGCTCAAAGGGTTTCACTCTGATAATGGCTCTGAATACATTAACAAACATGTTTGTAAGTTATTAAAAAAGCTACATATTGAATTAACTAAATCGCGCTCTCGCCATTCAAATGACAATGCACTGGCCGAAAGTAAAAATGCCTCAATTGTAAGGAAACAGTTTGGTTATCAACATATTGCTCAAAAGTGGGCGCCGTTGATGAACGAGTTTAATTTAAAATATCTTTACCCGTACATTAATTACCATAGACCTTGTTTCTTCCCTGAGACAATCACTGATGATAAAGGGAAACAGCGCAAAAAATATGCTTATAAAAACATGATGACGCCCTATGAAAAGTTAAAATCACTGACTGATGCTAAAACTTATTTGAAACCTGACATTCATTTTGAAATACTAGATGAGCAAGTGATGGAAATGACTGATAATGCTTGTGCTGAATTACTTCAAAAAGAACGAAGTAAACTATTTAACCAGATCTTTGAACAAAATAAACGAGCCTAAAGATTTACTTATTTCAGACTCATTTGTTAATTGGAAAATACT
>JAWSUX010000372.1:0-2536 GCA_033852215.1 Colwellia sp.
ACTGCTTATTTAGTTATTTACAGGGGAGTCTCGCTAAACGAGCTCCCTTAGTAGGTATAAAAATCACGACACGATTAGTATATGACATTTTATCTATTATTAGATAAAATGAATAAAGTCTCCAATAGACTGGCTTTTGTCAGTTTCCTTAATATGAAAAGATAATGTCAACTCAAACAAAAACTAAACGCACCAATAATACTTTTTTAGAACTTATTTATAATATTGCGATACCGTCGATTATTTTAATGAAATTATCGGGGGATGAATATTTAGGCTCAATGTATGCCTTAATCGTGGCGTTATTATTTCCTTTGGGTTATGGCTTGTATGATTTTGTTAAAAACAAGTCGATGAACTTCATTTCGTTACTGGGTTTTTTAAGCACCTTGCTAACCGGAGGCATTGGTTTGTTTGAGCTGGATGTGGAATGGTTAGCAATTAAAGAAGCTGCAATTCCCTCGGTAATAGGGTTGGTTGTGCTAATATCCGGCTTTTGGGGTAAACCATTAATTGCCAAAGTTTTACTCAATCCTCTTTTGTTTAATTTAGATTTGATCTATCAAAAGCTATCAGATGAAAATAAAACGGATGAATTTAAAGCAAATATTCAATGGGCAAATCACCTGTTATCAGTAACCTTTGTTTTTTCTGCGACCATGAATTATCTATTAGCGAAATGGATTGTCGTTAGCCCAGCAGGTACAACAAAGTTTAATGAACAGCTTGGTGAAATGACCATGTTAAGTTATCCCGTCATTGCCATCCCTTCAATGGTCATGTTAATAGCGATTATGTTTTATGTGGTACGAGGGGTAATGAAGTTAACGGGATTAAAATTAGAAGAAATTTTAAACGCTGATAAGTAACTTTAAATCACACTCATTTGTTTTGGAACTCAGTGCATATGAACGCTGAGTTCACTCGTATATCGATAGTCTACTTCTGCTTATTTTGAGTATTTCTGCTGATGTGTAAAAGGGTCGGTGACAAAAGAAAATAAGAATATTCTTAAGTGTCACCGAACCATTTTATTCGAAGATATCAACGTTGTAAAAAATAAAAACAGCCAAAAACGTAAACGTTTTTGATTGTTAAAGGAGTGTAATCCAGTTAGAGTATTTCGATTGAAAAGTATGGAAAAACGAGTAATTCTACAGGTTCACTAAAGCTAAAAAATAGCTTGAATAATATATTAAATTGACAAGGAAAGGCTATGACTCTGAAAATAATAACTATAATATCCCTAATTTATCTACTAGGAGGGTGCTCAGTACATCCTGTCAAGATTCCAGAATACAATGGGGAGATTAAAGTGTATGCATCAAATAAGCATATGTCTTCGTTAACAGAAGTTGGAGCCTCAGTTAGTCTGGTTGATAATAGTCAGGTATACCTTGGCGGGAACGATAAAAACTTAGCTTCATATTTAGGTCTAGTGGGGGCGGCCTTAGATGTTACTGCTAATGACAGAGAATTAGAAAATGAAGGCGAGTCGCTAAGTGTTAGTTTTGATGAGTTATTGCGGGAGCTGATACCTATTGAAATGAACAGCGGCTCTTACCGTTCTATTCAATCAGAAAAAATTGCTGACATAATTTTTCTTCCCTCAGTCAGGTTGTTAGTCGATGAAGATGACAAGGCAGAAGCTACATTTAGGATTACTGTACGCTTTGTAAACCCCGTTTCAAAAGATAGAGAAACTAAATATTATCTTTTTACTACGGTAGATAAATATTCCATCTCTGGAGAAAATAGTTGGGCTGCCAAAAATGCATTTTTACTTAAAGAAAGTGCAAAATTAGTTTTTAGTAAACTGCTCCAAGTAGTTTCGCATGATATTTCTGGCATATATAACTCCTATAATAAGGGAGAATCAAAAGATTTTGTCAACTTTAATTTGCATGGACATACTATATGGAAGATGGCGGTTTTGGAGAGGTTTGATAGCTATGTTCTGACTACTACCCAGCAAGGTGAACTTGCTGATTTTCAACTTTTTTGGATAAACCCGTCAAACTCCGTGGAAAATATTAACTAGATAAGAAAAAAGAAATTAGCAGTGAAATTAACAGGGACAGTCGCTTAAAATTTTAAATAAGCGAGTGTCCTCGTTAATTTAACGTATTGGAGAAAAATATGAATGGCGAATTACTGATACAGGTTATCTTGCCTGCAGCCTTGTTTATCATCATGTTGGGCATGGGCCTAGCATTAAAACCCGTGGACTTTAAACTGGTATTTTCCCATCCCAAGGCGGTCTCGCTGGGGATATTCGCGCAGATGGTGATGTTACCGTTTGTGGCCTATGGGGTTGTACTGGCTTTTAATCTTGATGGTGCCATGGCCATGGGATTGATGATATTGGCCTTGTGTCCCGGGGGCACCACGTCCAACCTGTACACTTATTTGGCTAAAGGGGATATTGCCTTGTCGGTGACCCTTACATCTGTAGTGAGCCTGTTGGCACCGCTCACCGTCCCCGTGATGATTGCGTTCTTCATGAAGATCATCATGGCGGAAGGCCAGGTGATCG
>JAWSUX010000373.1:0-11563 GCA_033852215.1 Colwellia sp.
TTCGCGACTGACGCATAACGCCCCACTAAGAGGCTTTTAATTGTTGGTTAAAATGTGAAGCGAAGCGGAACCTAACCAACTGTTAAATGTCCTGCTTGAGTGGCTTGTTATATGGTACTTACCACTTATTTTTGTCTAATAATTTACCTGCATACGATTGGATTGCAAGCCAATTCGAATCACTTTGCAAGCCTGACACACCATTATTCATTGGTACATTTTCACCAAACTTATCGAAGTATTCATTAAACAATGAGAGTTCGATTAGCTCATTAGTATTAAATGCATTTACAAACTCAGTAGAGTTGGGATGATAAAAATCGTCGAACCACATACAAAACAGCTCAGCTGGAACTTGAGCAATAGGTACATTTTTTTCGTATGAAAACTGACTTTCTGATGAGGCAATCAATTGTAACGTTTCGATAATATTTTTTCTGTGCACCATACTTCCTTGTGCCATATAACGCCTCACTAAGAGGCAAAAAATAGTTGGTTAAAATAAGCGACGCAGGAGCAAAAACCAACTGTTTTTTGTCCTTTTGAGTGACTTGTTATATTTTATTTGCCACCTTATGAAAAACGTACCAATAAACAGAAGCTACGATAACTGCGTAGTATGTTGCTAATAACCAAATGCTTAATGTTAATACTATAAAAGAGCAAACTATAGTTGCTACTAAAACAGCAATAATCAACGTGTTATAGAAACTAAACAATTTAAAGCGTCTAAGTATTAATACACTAGTGAAACCTAATAAAACGGTTAATGGGTAAGAATAAATTAAACCGAACAATATTAAAATAAATGCTTCTGAAGTTAATTTAGACAAACTATGTTCATTAGTTATTAATGAAAAAAGAGTAAAAACCAAAGATGCAGGAATGACAGCTAATGGAGCGGTCAAAGTAGCGATAATATTTTTTCGAGTTGTAATGCTAAACGTATTCATAAAATATAACGCCTCAATAAGAGGAAATTTATAGCTGGCTAAAATGTTGAACGCAGTGAAAACAGCCAGCTGTAAATTTTCCTGCTTAATTGACTTGTTAGCTGCTACTTTTAAAAAACTCTGTCATAACACCTGATGCAACATTAAATGGTAAATTTGTAAGTCCGGCATAAAATAAATCTTTAAACGACTTCTTATTTTCTAGAATAGAAGGCGAACTATTGAGAGCATTTAAACCTTTTTGCGTTATGATGACGGAGCTTGTTCCACTCATCATTTCACTTTTTGTACGAACAAAACCCTCATCTCGTAACCACCAAACCGCGTGCATGCATATTTGATCAAGGTTTGAAAAATGAGTAAATGTTTCTTCTGCCGATTTAGGTACTTCAAAGTAATCGGCAACGGCTAATGCTATTTGAGTTGGATCAATTTCAACGTCAATAGGGAAATTCTCTATGCAACGATGAAAAATTTCAAGTGTTGCAAAGTTAAATACATCTAAATTCTGCACCAATGCCTCCGTGGCAGCTAACGCCCACTTAAGCGGACAAAAATTGTTGGTTAAAATGTGAAGCGAAGCGGAACCTAACCAACTGTTTTTGTTCCGTTTGAAGTGCTTGTTAGAGATTTAGAGCCACCACTATCAAATACAACCTAACTTGAAGTCAAAATGATTATAAGGGACTAATCCACAAAAACCACCATAATCTTTCGAAGTATAATATGTTGCTTTTATTACATATCCGTCTTTAAATTCATAAACTATTTTTTCCTTTTGGAAAGGAAAAATCAAAGGAATGGGAATAATAAAAGCAGGCATTAAACCAAATTTTCGACTTTCCGATAAATAATACGTCCATTTATTTGTGCTTACTTCATCGGGAGCACCTTTAATTTCACTTAATTTTATTCGAGTTAATTTTTCAATATTAATTTCCGGTTTACTCGAATGTTCAGTCAGTGTTTTAATATCCTTTGTATCACCCTGCACATAGGCTAAGCCTACGCATCCAGATAATGAAAGTAAAATGATGATTATGCCTAAATGCTTCATTAAACCTCTAACAGCTTATTATGGAGACTTCTCAGTAATGTCCATCCCATAAAATTAATTTATTATCCTTTAATATTCCATAATTTCAATGGATTAGAAAGATAAAAATTTAAGAAAATAGTTCTTGTTGGATATTACTGAGAAGTCTCAGTAATATCCAACAATCATGACCACAATTAAATATCTATATTTCACTGGGTTAGTCTATTTCTTAATGAATTAATCCTGTTTGTTGGCATTTACTGAGACTTCTCAGTAATATCCCGCTGATATAATATTTGATATTTATCCACCTTAAAACTACACTGTATATAAGTACAGCTACAGGGGGTTTGGAAATGTCTACATCGCCTTTTATTGAAAGTATCCGTCATATCCTCCGTACAAAGCATTACAGTATTCAAACTGAAAAAGCGTATTTGCTATGGATTAAACGATTTATTCTCTTCAACCAAAAACGACACCCCAAGGATATGGGGGAGCAAGAAGTAAGTAAATATCTCACTTATTTAGCAGTTAATAGACAGGTTACGTCCTCAACTCAAAACTTAGCATTATGTTCAATTGTTTTTATGTACAAGCATGTCTTTGAAAGAGAGCTCACCTTACTATCAGATACCGTTAGAGCAAAAGCCCCTACCAGAGTACCGATGGTATTATCAAATAAAGAAGCGACTGCAATTATTAATGGATTAAAGCCTCCTTATCAGCTTATGTTCAGTTTGCTATATGGCTCAGGGTTAAGAAAAGCAGAGCTTTTAGCGTTACGTATTAAAGATATCGATTTTGACGGGAATTCAATTTATGTTTTTCGTGGTAAAGGGGCTAAGGATAGAATGACCTTATTGCCTAAAATCCTTATCGAGTCACTTAAAGCGCAAATAGATAAAGTCGAAGGTCTACATCGTAAAGACTTAGCAGAAGGTGAAGGGAAAACGAGTTTACCGTCCGGCTTAGCACGTAAATACCCAAAAGCAATTACTGAATTTAAATGGCAATACCTATTCCCGTCAACTGTTAGATGTAAACACCCTACAGATGGTTATTTTTGTCGTCACCATTTACATTGGACTTCACTGTCTAAAGCCTTGAGAGCTGCGGTTTTGAATACAGGTATTAGGAAACATGTTACTGCACATACGTTTCGGCATACTTTCGCTACACAGTTACTGTTAAATGGAGCTGATATTAGGACAGTACAAGAATTACTTGGACATAATGATTTAAAAACAACTCAAATATATACCCATGTTATTGGTCAGCATTCATCCGGAACATTAAGCCCTATAGACAGGTGACTTTATCGAAAGAATAAAACAGTAATCATCGGCTGCTAACTTTTATTTTAAGACCTATTTTTTGCTGGGTAGCTACCACTTCATAAAATTAGTTTATGTCAGCTTTCGTATCAAAGTGAACATAAACTTGCTTAATTTTGAGGACTAATTTAAGTCAGCAAGGTGGCAATCGTGACTGTTATATATATTTCACATCAGGCGGGCGAAAGCGCCTTAGAGCTAATACGCTATAAATTCATCTGGTTTTTAAAAAAAGAGAATGACTGTAATGCTCAACCAAAACTGGAGGGTATTTTAAGGCACTGTTTCAACTCATTTAGTTTCTGGTGGTGCGTCATATATTCAATACTAGAATGTCGGCAATTGAAACGCATTTCAGCTATTTATTCATTATTCAGATAAACGTCGTCAAATCGCGTAATGGCTGGTACAAGCACTTCTAGCAATGCCCAGTTCATGTCATGTGTTTTGTAATCACATGTAAGTTCATCAATAAACTTGAGAACTACATCGTATTGTTCACTAGAGGTTATTCCGTCCTCTAGGTCAAATGGCAGTTCAGCTTGTAGCTCTTGCCCCAAACGCATCAGCTTTTCTGTATTCAATTTTTTAGCACCTTAGATTTGTTGGTTAATATTTACGTTATTCTGTCCACAGATACTGCTTATTCTTGGGTAAACTGTCTTTAGCCATGTACGTTTCAAAGAATAATAACTCATCATCTTTTTTACTAAATAGCGGTACCGATAACATCAAATCATTAAAATCAGCACTGGGCCAATCGTAATAATAACCATATTTAGTCTGCTTACGTTTCTTTCGCTTTAGATCGTTTAATTCTTTTCTAAGAGAAATTTGCATGGCAAATGACAAGTCATTACACCTACTTAATCGATAAACTTGTGTATAAAAATTTTTATGTCGTCTTATTTACTTTTTCATGATTATCCAAAGTGCTTACGCATGAGATTACTGTTGCATCTTTATTAGCTAGCTACCTTCAAAGGAACTAGTTTTTAAATTGACAAAAGTTTTCTACTATTCTGTATTATTTTCATCGATGTTTTTATTAAGTGAAGTATTTGACAGCTTTCCGCTTGCCGTCTTTACTTCCTGAAAAAGGTTTTTAGCTTCAAAATTCAATCTTCCAGGCATAAAGTCATCATCCGCTAATGGAGCGTCTTCAAAGTAACTATTCCAATCTTTTTTTTCATATGCGCAAATAAGATCGGCAAGTTGATAAAGCTCATTACCCTCAGCGGATAGGAACCGTGCATCCCATAGTTGATCTACACGTTTAAGTGCAACTGTTAGCTCCTCTTGATTGCTTACTTTCTTCTTTAATAATATATCTCTTACAGCCAACCTTAAGTCACAACTACTTTGAAGCCGCGATGCTTCAGATTTTGACTGGCAAACCACATCAAAAATATTGCTATATTCAAGCGGATTCGTTTCACTGCTTTCTTCTGTTACCCTGAGGGTATCACCACACATATCTGCGAAGCACTGCTGGCATAAATCAATTTCTATCTGTTTACCATCACCATGAATCGAGCTATAGCCGCAATGATGCTTTACTGAAATAAATTCATGAAACTCATAATCACCCTCAGCACTTGCTTGTAAACCACAGCCATCACAAACCACAGCCGTTAGCTCTTGTGTAGCGACCGCTTTAAACGTTCTCATCACTGCCCCTATTAATTATTGCTAATGTTCCCCATCATTAATGGAGTTATGTCTGTTGCCTATTTATTTTTTGATGCCATCTGTTTTTCCAAAACTGTGCTGAAACGCCCGTTACTTCAGCAAGTATATTTATTAGAGATTGAGTGATGACTAATTCATCTTCTTTGAACAGAATAAATTCTTTTGCTGTTAATCCTAGCCTTTTTTGGGCATGTTTATCGGATAGTTGATGAGTTCTTTGCCAACGAATAAACAAACTAGAAAAATACATGCTTCGCTCGCTCGGTTCAGCTTGTGTTAAATTTTTATCTAACTGTAGTGTATAGCAGTAAATACGATGGTTTTCCCCAATGCGAAGTGGCTTTTCATTTGGCTTTAAATACAGTTGTTCTTGTGTAATCATTTCTAGTGCGCAATGTTTTATTCCTGCCGGATATAGTTCAATAGGATCACAATTTATATTGGCAATACCACCATTAAGAATAATGTATAGTTGGCTTTCATCTTTTGAATCAACACCTACATGTAAGCAGTCTGGATGACTAGATAGCATTAGCCTTTTTTTAAACTCTTCAATTGTAAACATAGTTACCTTAATTCGCTCAACCCTAAGGCAATAGCTTCTTGCTGAAATCGACCAAAAATATTGACCACTTTTTCATAAGAATTTGTCAAAAAGTGTTCTTCGGCTATTTTACTAGTTTCATCAAAATCCGTCAGTTTCCTAACATTATCAAGCCCATTTAATTCAATTTCTATTCTGGGAAGGCTTGTGCTTTTATTACCGAATGTAACCTTATTAGAAACCTCATCCTCAGCATCATTTCTAGCACTAACTTTCATCTTTTCAAACTTAACGACATCGGCTTCAAAAGGTACGTCTTGCTTAACTCTGTAAGCATACTCCAACAGCTTAGGCTCAGCAGGCATATACATAACTGCTTCTTGATTCTTTGAATCGGTCATTCTAAGTATTCGACCTAAAATCTGTCTAAAATGCATTTCTGTTTTGATGTTGGTGAAGTGGCAACAAACCTGTAATCGGGGGATATTAGTTCCCTCACTTATCATGCCTACGGAAATAATCCATTTAGTTTTTGCATGTCTAAATTGTTGAATAATACTGGTTGGCTCATTCTCTTTGTAAGTAACCACAACGGCATCTTCGTTAAAATAGGCTTTCATTAAAGCTGAAATCTTTTTTGCATGCTCAACTGATGACGCAACAATTAATCCTGCGGCGTCAGAGTTTTTAGATCTAATTGCACTTAGTTTTTTCTGTGCAGACGAAATTACGTATTTAATTACCTTTTCATTTTCAATAATCTCCTGATACGGAATGATTGATTGCGATAATAAACACTTAAAGCTAGTAAACGTTTTAGTTTCCTCAATATCAACAACTGAAATATTATTGTTATCTACAGCGATTATCTGCGGTACACGGCAAACATCATCTTGAATAGCTTCAGCAAGCCCATAAACGTAATCACATGATATTTTGTTGCTAGGGCGCATATAGTTTGAAAGAACGATAGGAGCAGCATCAGAGCGCCAAGGTGTTCCTGTTAACGCCAATGTATATTTAGCTTTATCTTGAATGTTCAACATTATTTGTTCACCCCATGCATTGGCATTATCTATATTTGAGCCAGCACAATGATGAATCTCATCAAAAATCACAAAAACACGATAACGTTCAAATAACTGCCAAAAATTAACATCTAAATACTGCAAATTTTGATACGTTAAAGATCTCCCTCTAGCACCTATCAGTCCATCAAATCGCTCTTGAGTTTTTAACTGTAAACTTTCACTAAAATCTTGAGAAACAATTGAGGAAGGTGAAAAACAAATAATTAAATCGGTCATGTTATTTTTTAACAGCTGATCGGCCAATTCAGATGCCATCAATGTTTTACCCGCTCCTGGAGTTGCTAAGGCTAAAAAATGGTTAGTGCCATTCTTGAATTGTGTTAAAGCTAAATTAATACACTCAGTTTGCCATTGTCTTAGTTTCATATTTTCTCTAGTCGTTCATCTTGCTTTAGTAGGCCTTCAATAGCCCTGATCTTCCCTAATATTCTAGTGTTGTTATCTCTAGCCCTATTGTATTGCGGCTGTAATTCATCAACTAATTCAGGGAATTCTGAATACAGTTCTTTATAAGCTTCAGATTCACCAATATTCAATAGCAGTTCAGCTTTGTAGAGATTTAACTTACCAAGTAATATCCCTTGCTTATCACCATATTTGACAGAAGGTATTACATCACACTTACCTTTTAACACCATGTTTTTAACGTCAAAAAAATCTGTCTTACTAAAGCGGGTTCCTTTTTCATTTTTAGACCTATATTTTTTAAGCCAGCCTTTTTTTACCAACTTTAAAAGTTCTGCATATATCTTCCTACGGACTATGATCGGATCTAAAAAGGGCTCATTGTTCAGAGCTAAATATGCTGTCCTGACATCACTTGTTGTAAAACTGTCAAAGTTCGGCGTTTTAATAATTTGAGCTATAAAAGGGTCTAATTTCAAAAGGAATCCTAAGATATTTTTACAATAATTATTACCTTGAGGTAATGGTTATAAGCGACATTTAAACCTTCAGTTTGCTAATTTTGTAAACAACCTTATGAATTTACGTTAAATTGTATTTTAAAGATCAGTTTTATCCTATTTGAATTCATAATATTTACCAAAAACTATCGAGTGCTCCCTTAACGGAGCAATTTTAGGCTTTTTATTTGTGACAATCAAGCTCCGATAACGGAGCAGGTTACTTCATGAATATTGTTGGTGAAAATGTTAAAAATATTAGAGAAAAAAAGGGATTGACTCAAGAGCAACTTTCAGCAAAATGCAATTTGCTAGAATGGAACATTAGTCGCGGGACTTTAGCGAAAATAGAAGTAAAAGTAAGAAGAGTAACTGACATTGAAGTGAAGCTATTAGCCCTTGCTTTGAATACTGACATTGAAGTTTTATTTAAAGACTAAATACTTTTAGACTACAGGTCTTTTTTTTCACCTAATAGTATTTTGTTTTCTAGATCTTCGGATTTTTCTTTTTTAATACTATTTACATTAAAATTAACTGACGTTAGATTGGTTGCTTCCAATTCTGAAATTTTATGTTGATATTGTTGGATAATTAAAGCGAATTGATTATGTTCAGTAGCCATTTTAGATAATTGGTATTTTAAACTGCCGACTTCCTTTCTATACTTTTCTTTTAAACGTGTTTCATTACCTAATCGACTACGAAGTTTTGATAATTGTTCATCATTACCACGAACAGAACAGCTATCTTTAGTGTGTTTTACTGCCGCATCTTTAATTTTTTGTATGATGTCCTTATAATAATATGCACTTCCATCTCCTAAGTTAGCCTCCTCTTCGATAGCTTTCACTGAAATTCGTCGTAATGGGTCGATTCGTAAAGTTTGACCTACTATCAACCTTTTTAAAGCCTCTTCTAGTTCAACTCTCGTCAATTGGGATTTGCTCATAAAGACCTCCTTCCAAATAAAATTTAATAAACGGTATCTTGAACCTGTATAAGACTTTCTCTGCGGCCCTAATTTGCGTAATAAAATGAGAATACATAGATGAAGTTAATACACCAAGTCCATCCATCTCTTTTACCTTTTCACACGCCCAGTTATATCTTTTTTCCCAATTCTCCGCCTGGGCTTTATCTATTAGCTGGTTTTCACAACTCATACAATTAGATGGGGAGCTAACCTTATGCATTTGACATTCATATCCTGCCATACAATAAGAATGTAATGTACCTACTAAATTTAACCGTCCTTCTTTTACATGCTCATAAATAACATCCCATGATTTATATTTTTTACTAAGACCTATACGGTTTTTATGAATTGAACCTGCCATATGCCCCATTAACTGGCCCGTTTCATGCCCTTTATACCAATCGTATATTTTCTGAGTAGTAGATTCTTGAACTGCTTCATCAAGAAACACTTTTAACTCTGTATCTATTAAAAGCGCTTTCGCAGTAAGGCCACCTTCACCGTACCACTCTGTTGTAGGTAGATCTAAATGTTTGAATTGTTGCTTGATAGCAATGTCATGACAAAGATCATGTCTTTTAGCAAAAACTGCAAAAGTGCGCCGTAGTTGATGCGCTGTAAGTGGCCAAATTTTACCTACAATTAATTTTTGATCTGCTTTAGTCGGTTCTCGATTAGGATTAAGCAAACAAAATTCTTCTAAATCTTCTTTTGTAATATAAGCATTAGCTTTGTGAGCTATACGATGAAAATAAATACGCATACTCCCATCCAATCTAATCAGAGGCTTCCTTGACTTTTTACTTTGTCCAAGCCATAAACAAGTTGAGTTTTGTACGCTCATCGGATCATCATCAATTACAAGTTGCATTCGTAAATGCCGTGAAATGGCTTCGGCTAATTCAAGTGCTTTTTTAGTAAATTCTGTCGTCACCCATTCCGCACGAACACCTCTTCCTTGAGTCATTTTATGTTGTTCAGATTCAAGTACATAATATTTTCGTCCGTAAAGCTCTTTTTGTTTAAAGCTATTAGAGTGAAGACAATATAATTCCGAACGTCTCATGCCAGTTAACGCACCACAAACGATAAAGCATGCCGTTTGAATTTCTACAATTTGCCCCTGAAATCTACGACTATCTGTTAGGAATAAATTTTCAAGCTCCGTATCTTCAATATGACTATTAATAATATCAGGATAAAGTGACGGCTTATGTTTATTGACTTCAATTCGATAATCGCTAGAACTTTCATTTAGCCACTTCCAAGACCCAGATTTAATTTTTGAATCAATTATTTCTTTCCCATGAACATAGTTCTGTCTCAGATCGTGAAGTAGCTCATGAATTCCTTCTTTATGAGGGTGGTACGTTTCAATAACATTAAAACAATACTTATAAATATTTTCCATTAAACGGGGGGGGATAGCATAAAATTGATTTTTTTTATTAGTATCATTTCCTGATAACATCTTTGCTAATTGATAACTTCCTTTTTTTGTCGGTAATTTAAAATGAATAGGTAAAATAGAGGAAGCTCTCGACACGTGGTTTAATACAGAGAAGAGGTGAGCAATTTGCCCATATTGATATTTAAATATTTTAATGTATTCACAAAACTCATTAAACACGATTGGTGAAGAAAGTGCCTGAATAGAATCTAATCCACGATTTTCTATAAACTTATAAATTGATGATATTTTAGTATAACGAGCAAATAACGTAGATGGTTTTATGACTGCATTTTTTCTTGCGTGACCTGCGGCATAGAGCCACGTGAAACAAATTAATTTCAATTCACGAGCAAGGTCATCAGATATTATTTTAGCGAACATCATCTTATATTTATAAGTAATTCTCCTATCTATATATGCTGAAAAGTCCCATTCTTCGTCTCCGAAGTAGCTCTTTGAGCTTCCATCATAGTTTTTAGTAACTACAATCTTATCAAGTTCATTAAAGTTTCTAGCAACATATAACTCAATAACAGCATTAAATTCACTATTATTTTCTTGAATAATATTTGAAGGTAATTCTAATAAAGGAATCATATACGTCCTAAAAATCGATATTCATGCCGTCTGGCCAAAATGGGTGACGACCTTCATTTTTTAACTTGTTCTCTGCTAATCGTTTAGTTTTAGGGTGAATAGCAAAGACAATTCGATCTATTGAATTCAGTAACTCAAAATAATTTCGATCAAATTGTTTTTCATTCAAGTGAAGACATTTTGAATCAATAATCGATTGTTTATAGCTTAATAAACACCAAATATCTTCTACCGATTCAATTACGACTTGGTTCTCACATGAAAAGCAATTATGAATATCAGAACACGCTAGATGATCCACATGAAAATCTTTTGGGCTGAAGTGATTCCGTCTCCTATATTTTTCTACTTGTTTTCCATACACATTTTTACAGCCCGTCCCTAAAATTGTTTTTTGGCCACTTTTCTTAGAATATTTAGTGAGGAACTCTTCATATGGTAAAATATCAACCGCAAGTTCCTTTTGAGCATATTCCTTTGCGCTATTAATATCTGAACATTTCACTACGCCTTCTATTGTGTATGTAACCGCAAGTAACTGTTTATTATTTTCAGCTTCATTACCAGAGCTATAGTGTCGTGATAATGTTTGCGGAGTATTTCCAAGTAGAAGTGACGTTTCTATTTTACTGCCTGATTTAGCTAAATACCGATAGCTACCACTAGCCCTAAATTTAGAAGCCGTTGGGCGTAAAGGTTCATTCGTATCATCTACGATTGAACAAGTTGTTTGAAGCCACTTTGAAAATGTATTAACGTGCATTTGTTCTAGAGGAGATATTTTTCCAGACTTAGTCTGCCACAGTAAATGGGGATTTGACGATATAACTGCACTTAATTTTAACAATTGTTCAAAAAAGATTAATGCAAATTTTGGGACACGGCGTTTTTCAAGACAGTTGTCGCCTAAATTGTTAAGCAGCCTCTTTGTGTTGCTCTGGATTTAACTCCACAGCGCCGATTGGCTGCCAGT
>JAWSUX010000374.1:0-1592 GCA_033852215.1 Colwellia sp.
CAACATGATCAACACTGTATTCAACACGATGCGTCCCTCCTTTCTTACACTAACTCTTGCTTGTGTTTTTTTAGGATTCTGCACGTCATCTGCTACAGGTGCATCAATTGATAACACACTATTAGCGCTCACTTTAATTGGCGCCATGTCTGCTCATATCAGTGTAAATATGCTGAATGAGTATCATGATTTCAATAGTGGCTTAGATTTTAAAACCCAAAAAACAGCGTTTAGTGGTGGTAGCGGTGCGTTACCAAATAGCCCAAGTACTGCCAATGCGGTATTACTTTTTGGCCTGCTTGCATTGTTTATTACCGTGGCAATTGGAGTTTATTTTATTGCTACTGTTGGCTCCACAATTTTGCCTATTGGCCTTGTCGGCCTAGCGATAATTGTAACTTATACCCAATGGCTAAATCGTATACCTATATTGTGTTTGATTTCACCAGGATTGGGGTTTGGCTTATTAATGGTTGTTGGGACTCATGTAGTTTTAACTTTAGAATATTCAACGCTAGTTTGGTTGGTATCGCTGGTTCCATTTTTTCTAGTGAATAATCTGCTCTTGTTAAATCAATATCCAGATATGGAAGCTGATGCCAGTGTTGGTCGTAAAACCTTTCCGATTGCTTTTGGCATTAAGTCGAGCAACATTGTTTATGCGCTATTTATGGTGGCAGCGTATTCGTTAATATTACTATGTATATTGATAGAGGTGCTCCCAGCTACAAGTGTTATTGCACTACTTCCTATGCTGTTAGCGATCTTTGCACTTGTTGGAGCAATCAAACATAAATCGACTATTGGTAGCTTTCCAAAATACTTAGGCGCGAATGTCGCGGCGACAATACTAACGCCATTTTTGCTCGGTATATCACTACTTATTAATTAACGCGGGTAAAAATGCATAGCTGTTTATGAGTACTAACTAACGCCTCCATAACACGTTAATTAAAGTGCCTGTCATAATCAAACCTCCGCCTATAATAGTAGTAACAATAGGTACTTCACTAAAGTAAACCCAACCGATTAATACCGAAAAAAGTACTTTACGTAAGCATAAGCCGCTACATCAATAGTAAAAAGTGATGAGACCTAACAACAAACAACTATTTTTACTCCCACTGCGATGAATATAAGTTGTTTAATCGACCTATTTAAATCATAATTTGATTCAATTACGATTTTATTCAACTCAGAGAATATTATGCGGGTATGGGAAAATAAAAATTGGCCAACATTTACTTATGATAACGCCGCGATTATACCTACATTAGAAAAGTGTATACAGGCTGTTTCACCGCTGAAACAGCTGAGTAATATGCTCACACTTGAACAACGTTTAGACTGGGAGGCTGCAGTACTATTAGATGAAACACTTTCATCAGCCAAAATTGAAGGTGAATTATTTGATCGTGATTCTGATCGCTCAAGCATTGTTAATAAGCTAGGGATCAGTAAGGGAAGTAAATACCATCAACAAAGTGACTCAATGGTTGAGTTATTATTAATAGCTATTCGGTTTGTTGATAACAACTTAAGCCATGAAACAACTAAAGCTTGGCATCAGTTTGCGTAATACCATGATGCCG
>JAWSUX010000375.1:0-10055 GCA_033852215.1 Colwellia sp.
CCACCTTATCAATTGCTTCTACAACTTGCGCAGAAAAAGACAGTGATTCTTTAGTCAATTTTTGCCCGCGACTTATAGAACTTACTGCGTTAGCTGACTTTTCTTGTAGTCCTTCAACCATTGATTGAATTTCGACGGTAGCTTCTTGTGTTCTATGTGCTAACGCTCTTACTTCATCTGCAACAACAGCAAATCCACGCCCTTGCTCTCCTGCTCTAGCCGCTTCTATTGCAGCATTTAATGCTAAAAGGTTTGTTTGATCTGCGATACCACGAATAACATCAAGTACAGAGCCGATACGAGCACTTTCTGCTTGTAATAGACCCATTTCACTTGCCATTATATCAACTTCACTGGCAACCGACTCAATGGTCTTTTGACTAGTGTTTGAAGAGTTAACGCCGTCGCTTAACGTATTCATAACAGAACTAGTTGTTTCACTTACCTGCCCAGCACTATGTGATAACGTCGCTGAAGTATTCGCTATTTCATCAATAGCCTGTGCCATTTGTTCAACTTGTCTGCTTGAATCATCTACAGAAGAAACGGAACGAGTCATTTGCGAGGATAAATCAGTAGAGCCTTGTCGTAAAGAGTCTGACTCTTGGCGTATCTCATTCACTACAGTAGCCAGCCCAACAAAAAAGTCACTTAAATCATTCGTTATTTGAGCTAAATCATCCTCGCCATCATCTTTAATCGGTGCAGAAGCAGCTGATTCTGCACTAACAACAACGTCTAGGTAACTTTTTAATTGTGCTAAGCGCTGTGTAACTTTAAAATTAAAGAACACATAACTTGCCACAAGTTGAACGGCTAACATAACCACTAAAAAGCCCAATAAACCATATTTACCTAAATCATCAATGGCGAATAATACGGTAAAAACGAAAATAAGACCGATAGTCAGGGACGGTAAAAGTAATTTCATTGCCAACTTAGTAAACATATAAAGTTATCCATTAGTAAACGTTTATTTAAACGCATTATTTATTATTACGTTATGTAGTTAGTTAAGTTACCTAGATCTATAAAAATTTGCTAGTGTTTTTTAATCGTAAAATTATGAATAAACTCCTAGTAAACTAAAAGTACAAATAAACACAAAGGATCACCATGAGTATATTTTTAATAATTATTGCCCTTGCTAGTATTATCGGTGGAATATTACTGCTAAAAAAATCAGCTAAAAAATTTAATTTAACCCCAGAACAATTAAAAAAAATTAAAGAACGTAATGAATTAATTGAAAAAAAAGAACAACAAGAAAAAAAGTAAAACTTTGTCGGCAGCCTAACCAATAACAGCATTCGACACTATAGTTAACTCGAGTACTTATTGTGCCGTAACTATAATGCTAGTTACGATATAGTGTTTTAATTAGATGATAACCAAATTTAGTTTTTATCGGGCCATGCACTTTTAGAACCGGTCTTTTAAAAACAACATCATCAAATGCTTTAACCATTTGCCCACGACGAAACTCACCTAAATCTCCACCTTTTTTCTTTGAGGGACAAATTGAGAATTTTTTTGCTAACTGAGAAAAATTAGCGCCGTTATCCAATTGTGCTTTAATTTCTAGCGCTTCTTTTTCTGTTTTAACTAAAATATGTAATGCACATGCCGTTGCCATAATATTTTCAACCTGACTCAATTCAATAAACCTAAGCTTATTATCTCTTATTTATAAAAATAATTTCTGCTAAAATTGCAAATAATTACTTTACTTACCACTTTCTTGACATAAAATGTCATTACTTTATCACTCTTTGCTACGGTCGACTATATGAGCACAATTAAGCACCTGTTTGACAACAATAAAAAATGGGCTGAACGGATCACAGATGAAGATCCTGATTTTTTCACTAATTTGTCGCAACAACAATCGCCAAAATATCTTTGGATTGGTTGTTCAGATTCGCGTGTACCCGCTAATGAATTACTAGGTATGCAACCAGGTGAAGTTTTTGTACATCGCAACATTGCTAACCAAGTAATTCATACTGATCTTAACTGCTTATCAGTAATACAGTTTGCTGTTGATATTTTAAAAGTTGAACACATTATTGTATGCGGCCACTATGGTTGTGGTGGTGTTAGTGCTGCTCTCGATGATAAAAGTCACGGTTTAATTGATAACTGGTTACGCCATATTCAGGATGTTCATCGTTTTCATCAAGAAAAAATGGATAAAGTAAATGATGCAAAAGAGCGTGTTGATTTATTATGCGAGCTTAACGTGATTGAGCAGGTAGCGAATATTTGTAATACCACAACATTACAAAATGCTTGGCAAGCTAAGCAAAATATTACCGTGCATGGTGTCGTTTATCGATTACATGATGGCATATTAAAAGATTTAGATGTCTCAACTAGCCACCATATATAAATATACGGTTTGAGTTTTAAAAAAACACCAGCAGACTTTCCGCTACAGTGACTCACTTTTACTTATAAATATTAGTGAGTTTAGTTACAACACACCGCGTTCCATTTGGTTTAATTCAATTGATTTGAATAAAGTAGAGAAATTACCTTCACCAAAGCCCTGTTCATCAACACGTTGGATCATTTCTATAAAAATCGGACCAAATAGGTTCTTAGTGAATATTTGTAACAAATAAGAATTTTCACTTTGGCTATCAACTAAAACCTGATGCTCTCGTATTTTTTCTTTGTCTTCTTTAACCCAAGGTACGCGATTAAATATCTCATTATAATACTCTGGCACAATATTAAGGGTATCAATAACCGCGTTATCTAATTTATCTAATGAGCCGACTAAGTCCTTTGTTATAAAAGCCAAATGCTGTACACCTGGGCCATTATACTCTTCTAAATATTCATCAATTTGATTTTCTTTACCGCCTTTACCTTCATTAATAGGTATACAAAATTTACCGCAAGGTGACTGTAACGCATAAGAAATTAACGCTGTTTTTATGCCTTTAATATCAAAAAAACGTACTTCGGTAAAACCAAAAACTTTTTTATAAAAATCAGCCCATTTGTGCATAGTGCCTTGATATACATTATTTGTTAAATGATCAACCGCTAAAAAACCTTTCTCTTCAACAATCACAGGCTCAGTTAACGCTTCAAAATCAGTCTCATAAATCAAACCTTTGTTTTGACCACTCTTCGCAAAATTATCGATAAAATAAATAAGGCTATCGCCAATACCAAAAATTGCAGGGTAAGGTAGTTTATTTTTTTCACTTGCTGCTGATTTAGCGCCACGTTTTACCGCTTCTGTAAAAGCAAACTCAGCATTTTTAACACGCCACCCCATAGAGCAAATAGCGGGACCATGTTTTTTGGCAAACTCTTTTGAGAAACCAGACTTCTCTTTGTTTAATAAAAAGTGAATGTCATTTTGATTAAAGTAGTCAATATCACGACCTGTAAACTTTCTAGTTTTAGAAAAACCAAAGGCCAAAAATACTTTTTCCATAAAGTCAGGATCAGGTGTCGTATATTCGGTAAATTCGATACCGCATAATTTTAATGGGTTCTTATTATTCGTCATATGTTTCTCCCTTGTTTACTAACTCTTAGTAATGAACTCATTATCAAGCGGAATTATCTCAAGCGAAAGGCTGAGTATCACAAGGATTAAAAACATTTTGTACAATAAAACGTACAAATAATTAAGTTAAATAATACCAGACACTGGGCAAGGCTATAGTAGCGTTACCAGTATCATGTAAAGAAATATATACAAAAAGATGAAGTATCGAGTGGATGGCTATGAATAGAGCAAAGTCTAATAACCTAATGTTGGTAGCACTATCTGGTTAATAACATCAGTCGCAGTGTTACCCTTTTAATGAGCTGATAAACATTGTTATCTAAAAAAACTTAATGAGTAAGATGACTTACCACTATTTAAGTGCTTTTTTAAACCAAGCTGATTTTATGATGGCTAAAAATATGAAGTTCGGTATTAGATACCAAACTACACTGAATATCATATTAAGGTAACTTGATAATCCCATCTAATTTATTGTCCTTTATGATATTAAATGACCTAATCCCTCTATTGAGTCACTTTTACTTTGTTAGACTTGGTTAAGCCAAAAATATCACTACGATACATGGCTTCAACCTTCGTTGGAGCAATACTGAACTCCCCTAGATGCCTAACACGGCTGTAATATGATATTTTTCGCTCACCTTTAGCAAGGTGTCTTAAATACCAATATGCCTTGCCTTCACGTATTTCAAACCGTGTATGTGAATGCCAGTCTCTACCTAACTCCTCTATATAGCGCTGATTTCCCAAAGCAGGATTAATTGCTTTAAAACCACCTGCTATAGAGTCCGTAATGGCTATATGTTCACGTTCTAAAGGTGAATTTATTGTTATTGTTGTTTTTACAATGTCACTCACAATAAGCTGTTCTTTATCAGTTATTGGATGCCATTTATCGTTCTTTTGCACATACAAGTCTCTAGTTAACGTTATTCCAGACGAAGTCGATTTTACGTCCTGAAGCTGTTGTTGATAGTTCATTCTCAACCAATGGCTATTTTCATTATTACCATCGTAATTAAATACGCCTTCTTCATTTTCAAATTTAATAGGAGTAAACGACGAATTACCTGATTTACTGTCTTTTAAGGCGTAACTACACACCGCATTTTCAAACGTAGATCCAAATTGTCCACTTTGCTGTTGTTGTAAAATAACTTCTGAAAGTAAACTTTCTCGCACCTTTGAGCCTTGATTAAAGGCTAAAGCGGCTAAACATTTTTCGCTATTCTGGTTAAATACGTTGTTATTAGTATCAACATAACGACCACGGCTGAGATTTATTAAATCATTTTCATACAACCTTGATTCTGCACCTAATGTTTTAAGTGCCAACGCCTGTAACACAGTAGCTTTAGCATTACTCTTACCAATCTTTTGTCTAATAGATAACGCCTCTTCTAAATTAACATCTTTATTTTCTGCTAAGGCAAATAAAGCCATACTTTGTAATTGGGCATCTATTTTAAAATAATGGCTATATTCATCACCTTCAATCATTCGCTCCATAACATCTTTCATTTTTTCTCTATCTATCGCAATAGGTGTTGAGCTCTCCTCTAACCAACTATGAGCTAAATAGGTATAAGCTGTAAGAAATAGATCAACTTCCATAAGTGGAAAGTAGCTAAAAAGATCAGAGTAATTATTGTACTTGTGCTTTTGAGCAATTAAATATTTTAATTTAGCTTCGCCTTCAGGCCACGCTGAAATTGAAACGGGATTGAACTGGTAACTTATCGCTCTAGAAATGGTTTGCTCCCAGCATTGATGTGGGTAATTTTTGTCATAACTTGATAATGCACTCCAGTCAGGAAACAATTGCCCTGTTTGCATTTGACTAAGCTGGACACTACCAGGAATAGAATTTTTGGGCCCAATAACGTTACCCCCATTACCCTCTTCAACTAACCAAGTCTTTTGCTGGTTGAATACACCTTCCTGTACGTTAATTTCGTGATATGTAGCGAAATCTGGCTGTATTTCACTTGTTAGCATCAGCACATGTTTACCTAGTGGTAAATTAGGCAATACAAGGTTGACTCTTTTGTATTCGCCGCCATTTAGCTGTACATCAATAGTATTTATCTTTTTGCCATCAACCCAAAGGTGCAACTTGTCGGTAACCTTTGTTATTCCTT
Source organism: Colwellia sp. (assembly GCA_033852215.1). Taxonomy (GTDB): domain Bacteria; phylum Pseudomonadota; class Gammaproteobacteria; order Enterobacterales; family Alteromonadaceae; genus Colwellia. The sequence continues at coordinate 5,680 of JAWSUX010000375.1, forward strand.
TATTTATTTGTGTCACAGCAAAACTGGCTTTATCAATATTGAATACTGAGCTAGGTGCATCAAAAAAGTACTCTACGTCTCTCACGGTTGAAATTGAAGTTGAATCTATTGCCATCGTTTGTGGGGTGGCTGTTAAAGCAAATAACTTCCAACGCCCTATCAATTGAGGCAGTTTAACTTTAACTTTGTGCGCAGTGTTAGCTTTCAATTTAACAGTATCTAACCAAACTGATTGGGCGAAATCTAATTTACTCTTTTTGTTACTTCCTCTATCAGCAGATGGCGAATTCAGAGAAAATGCCGATATTTCTGCTTCTCTCCTTCGCATCTGCGATGCAGTTTTATACAGTTTTGATTTTTTATCATCACCAAAAATGGAGTCTAATATTAAGTGATTGGTTAGCACATCAAAACTTAGCTCATCTTCAAATGCAGTCTCGTATGATAGTTTTTTATTGTAATCATAATGTTCCTCTTCAATTCTCATTAGCGGTAATAATGCTTCATTAACCAGCCAGATTTGACTATCTGCATCAACGTTTGCTGTGACCGACAATGTCACTTCTGATCCTGCCTTAACCTCTATGCTGTCCAATAATAATTTAACCTCAGGAAGCTCATTTTTTGATTCGACAGTAATTAACTCACTGGTTGTAAGAAAGCGTTGAGAGCCTAGCAACTCCTCGATTTCACGAGGTCGCATTGGGTAATTAGACTGAATATTTTCATTCAGCAGCTTAAGTTTGGTCCTCTCATTTGCTACTTCCCTGTCAACGGCTAATGATGCGTATACTCTGGCATAGGGTAACCAACTAGCGTTTACAGGCAACTCAACTGTATTGATGCCTTCTTGAATACTTTGTTGCCATACCTTTTTAATATTCCCTGCTTGAAGAATAAAATTAGCATTACCTGCTAACGTGGATGTCAATTCTAATTTTGCTGTATCACCTACTGAAACCGATTTGAGTTTTGATTTGATCTCAAACTTTTCTTTAAGTTCTAGTGGATTTCTATGTGTTATTATTCCAGTGTAATAATCGCGATACCAAACGTAGTTTGCTTCACCACTTTTAATAACAAGGCTTATAGCTTCATCCTCAATGTCTATCTTACAAGTATTAGGTAGCGTGTTTAATTTACAGGTGGTAAATAGTTGCTCAGGTTGATTTCTATCGCCAGTTTTAATAAATGCTTCAATATTTACATCTATGTTCGAAAGCTCGTTACCTTTTTGATTCACAGCAATTACATGAAGTTTTTTAGTTTTTTTATCAAACTTTGTTCCAATGTAATGCTCACGAGAAAAGTACAGTACTTCTGAGTCTTTTGCTTGTGCTTCACCGTCATCTGACAGTATTTCAGTAGTTAATAAAACCTTGCCATAAGGAACTGTTGACTCCAGTGGTTCACTAACAAAAGTATAGTTACCTTGATCATCTAACTGAGCTTCTACTGCTTTTAATAATTCTTTGCCGTTTTCATTATTGTTGAAGTCATCCCAAGTATTAAATTCATATTCGTTCGGCCATTCATCAGGTGTTTCATAGCTTTTACGAATTTCACCTCGAATCTTTACTTTGGCATTTTGAAGTGCAATACCATTCATTCTTCTAGCTGATACGTTAGCTTTCAATGACTGTTGGACTTTAACTGTTGCTGGCACCTTAACAAATTGCTCAAATTCTGGTGGTGTAAATTCAGCGACCATAAAATGACCTATCGTTTCTACAGCCCCAGTACGCTTGTCTGTTAAATGAATACGGTAATTACCCATAGGTGTATCTTGAGCTAAGTCATATGTTGTATTAGAAAAACCTTGAGAAGTACTTGTACTCATCTTTAAAGGAACTGCTTCATTCTGCTCCGGTAGCAGTAGCTCCACTTTAAAGTTACTTAGGTCTGTAACTGGGACCAAGCCCTTGTGACTTCTGCTTCTAGCGATTAAACCGATTCTTACTTGCTCATTTGGTTGATAGATTGGCTGAGCTGACCAAGCAAATACATTTTGAGTGTTTCTAATAGAATTGGTAACCGCTGGAAGTTTTATTGCAGAAACTTTTTTAGCTAATTCTTTGTCAGTTAACTGTGTCCATATCCAACATTTTTGTTGGTCATGCTTTTGATAAATTTCTTGCCATTGCTTCGATTTAATCCAAAGTATGCCATCTTCTTTAGTAGAACCAATGACCATAGATTCTGTTTGGCCTTCACAGACTAACAAAGCCTTAACGTTAGCAATAGGTTTTGCCTGCCAGTCAACTACTTGCAATAGTAGATCTTGCTGATGCCAAATACCTACATTGTGATCAGCAGATTGAGCCATAAAGCTTTTGGTTTGTATTGATGTTTCTTGTGGTCCAAAGTGAGATGAACTAATTCCATTTAATTTAACGTGTACTAAACCTCTTTTTGAAGATAAGTGTTGTCGAAAATCAATGGGCTGTTCGCTCATTTTCTTTATAGTAGACTCAGTTGGTTTAAGTATATTTTTGTAACTATTCGATGAATTACCATTTAGAAAGGAAAGCAGATCTTCGTGCGTATTTATTGGGGTAACTTCTTGATGAATCTCTTCAACGTTTCTACGCAATATTGATGGTAAACCGTTTCTGTCAGTTTCTACCACAGTGCCAAATGAATCATCAAAATGCCATTGAGGTGTAGCAGGCAGAGTAGTAAAGACTATACGTTCAGGCTTATCTATTAATTTGCCCGTGATTGACCTAATTTTGCTTAAGTTTAATTCATATGGCGTATCACCATTTAAATAAAACATGTGATAAAACATTCGTTTTTCTCTTGTTACTCGCCCTACCTTGTAATCAGGTCCAACTAACCAATCAACTTGTTTGTCAGGATTAAAATGAGGATTTAAGTCATTCTTTCTATCGCCAGCAGGCATTGAAAATTTAAGAGAAACCTTCTCTGGAGCACATGGCAATATGCCGTTCTCTAATAACTCAACATTTTCAAATCGTCTTGTATAGTCATCACTCTCACACGCAAAACCGTAAAATTTGTATTTACTACTAAACTCAAAGCCGCTTAAAACAGCTTCTGTCTGCAAGGTGACTTGTGAATAACTAGCTTGAAAGCCTTTAGGTAAAACAATTTCGTAACTCCCTTCAGGTAACGATTTTATACTCCCTTCAACAGATATTTTTAATTTACCTTTACGGTACTTGTTGGCTGAAGCAACAACATTTAATTCTTTATATGCGCCATTTGGAAGTTTCAACAACAATGCTTTATCTAATGACTTTACAGAGATATCAGTATTGGTGTTATCAAATACAGTAATTGAGCTAGGAAACTGACCATACTCACCTTCATAGTCAATTCTTACTGGTGGTATAGGAGTACTTATATTGACAGACTTACTCTGTGATAAATTATGACCTAAAGCATTAAAAGATTTATTTATAGTTATCTCATATTTACTTAAGTACTTTAAACGCTCGTTAAGTTCACAAGCCATTTGATTTAACGTAACAAAACGCCATGTACAGCTATTATCTAAGTCGTATGAAATTGATACAGAGTTAATTTGATTGTTACTAGGTACAGCACCTATTGCCGCAACGTTCTGATTGAAGGTAAAAACTATTTGCTTTATTGCTTCTTTATTAGATGAATCAAAGCTTATTTTATCTATTAGAAGCGGCTCATAGTTTGAGTTTTTATCGCTATTTTCACTAGCGCAGCTAAAGAGAATAATACTGGTGATAATTATGAGTACGTACTTTCGCATTGGAATCCTTTCTTATTTTGACTGGGTAATACTATCTAAACGTGCGAACAAACCAAAAAGGGTAAATTTTATTCATTTAATTTATTAACAACATCAGAGGGCAAAAAATTAGTGGTGCCTCCAATGATTTCACGCCATTTTAAGCTTTATACCCAAACCACTTCAAGATGCTATTTTCAGGGCTACTGAGCAAATCATGATCAAGGCGCATCTTTTTATTAAGGGTTATCCCCTTAAAAACAGATGCTACGATGGACATGTTTTGGTCAGTAGTCCCCGTAGGGCTGGTTTAGAAACGTTTTATACTGCGTTATTGATTTCAACAATAGAATAACTATTCTCTTCATCAAAGCCTTGCCTAAAGACGTTTCTAATTCCAGCTGAATCCTGCATCTTGAAATGGTTTGGGTATATAAGGAAAAGCTAAATTCAATACAAAGGTAGATTGACGTTTTAGACAGAAAATCAAGGGTACCATTGATGCATTTTGGAGAAAAGGATATGAAGATAAAACAGGCATGACTCGAGGGGGTTAAAGTTCATTGAGAACGTTGCAAACAATAAGGCTGGGAACCCTGATGGAGTGCCCAGCCTTATATTAATATGGCGGTGAGCGAGAGAT
>JAWSUX010000376.1:0-11397 GCA_033852215.1 Colwellia sp.
AAATTCCCGGCGTATGAATTTCATCAGGGTCTAGCTCACCTGGCTCAACGCTTTCTTCAACTTCTACTACGGTAATTTTTCCTGCTGTCGCCGCCATAGGGTTAAAGTTACGTGCTGTCTTTCTAAAAACTAAATTACCAAACTTATCGGCTTTCCAAGCTTTTACAATGGCAAAATCACCGGTAATAGATTCTTCAAGAACATATTCTCGGCTATTATACTCACGATGATCTTTACCTTCCGCAACTAAAGTACCAACACCAGTTGCCGTATAAAAAGCAGGAATACCTGCACCACCAGCACGCATTTTTTCAGCTAAAGTTCCTTGCGGTGTTAATTCAACCTCTAACTCTCCTGACATCATTTGGCGTTCAAACTCAGCATTTTCACCAACATAAGAAGCAATAATCTTCTTTATTTGACGATTAGGTAATAAAACCCCTAAACCAAAACCATCAACACCACAGTTATTAGAAACAACTGTTAAACCTGTAGTGCCCTTGCGTTCGATTTCAGTGATTAAGTTCTCTGGAATACCACACAAACCAAAACCACCAGCGATTACCGTCATGTTGTCGGTTAACCCTGCCATTGCTTCTTCATAGCTATTAACTACTTTATTGAATCCTGCCATTATTTTTACCCATCTATTTAAGGAAAATTTACTTAACAACAGCATCATATAATTGCATGTATTTGTAAAATTAATTAATATTAACAATTAATAAATAAAACTTATTAATTGTTAATATTAATTTTAGAATCTATCTGGCACCTTAATGAACATTACCCTCAAACAAGTACGTACTTTTGTCACTATTGCCCAGTCGAAAAGTTTTGCTGAGGCCGGTGAAATTTTACATTTATCGCAACCAGCACTCAGTATTAGTATGAAAAACTTAGAAGAAACGATTGGTGGAAAATTGCTATCACGATCCACGAGAACTTTATCGTTAACACCTGAAGGGGAAGCTTTTTTACCTGTAGCCAAACGTTTATTAACAGACTTTGATGATGCTTTTATCGAACTGTCTGAATTATTCTCGTTAAAGCGTGGTAATTTATCCTTAGCCGCAATGCCTTCATTTGCAAGCACCCATTTACCACAACATTTATTGTCTTTCACCGATAAATATCAAGAAATTAAAGTGAGAGTGCATGACGTTATTGCGGAAGAAGCCGTTGCGATGGTGCAAACTGGCAAGATAGAATTTGCCATTAGCTTTGATCCTGGCGAGTTTGACGATTTGAATTTTGAGACACTTTTTAGTGATCAGCTACTCGCTATATTTCCAGAAGAACATGCACTAGTACAGGCTGATGACTTAACATGGCAACAACTAAGCCAATATCCTTTTATTGCCTTACAGCGACCATCGAGCTTTCGCATGTTAATGGAGAATACACTGGCCGAGCAGGAATTATTTTTACAAGTAAAATATGAGAGTAAACAGTTAGCAACGATTGTGCAAATGGTCGCTAATAAACTTGGCGTTAGTGCGATACCTTCATTGTATAAACAGCAGATAGAAGCACTAAAAATTCAACATAGTCCGCTGACTTCACCAACAATAAGCCGCCGAGTGGGTATTATTACTAGACGTCGTTATCCGTTATCTCAATCTGCACAGTTTTTTGTTAAACTATTACGTCAGCATTACCAATAAAATGACCATCCAACTAAAGTCGGCTAACAAGAAAGCGCCCTAATGCTATATTTCATAAAGTAAATTACTGTCTACCACGTAGTTTAAGATCAGAGCTAAAGTATTTTATATTACCAGTTATACACTTTCATTCTCTTGTGGCGCTAGCATCAATTGTTGATAAGCCAAACCTGCTTGAGTTCGGTTATAAACCCCTAACTGAAGTAAAATTGCTGACACGTGTTTTTTTACGGTATTTTCTTTAATATCTAACGTACAGGCAATTTGTTTATTTAATTGCCCATCGGCTATAAAAGACAGCACTTTATACTGTTGAGGTGTGAGTTTTGCCAATTGCTGGGCTAACAGTTTATTTGCCATAACTTGCTCATTATCTAATGGCGTATCAAGGTCATCTGGTAGCCAAGTTCCTCCGCCAAGCACACACTTTATTGCTTGGGCAATAATCGCTAAGTCTACAGATTTAGGAATAAATGCGGCAGCACCAAAATTAATGGCTTTTTGCATTATATTAGGTGTCTCATCAGAAGACACCATAATAACAATAAGATCAGGATAATTATTTTGTAACTGAGTTAAACCTGTAAAGCCATTATTACCTGGCATGTGTAAATCAAGAAAAATAATTTCTAATTCTGGTGATTGATCAATTTTAGTTAACAATGCACTAAAGCTTGATGCTTCAATTATTGGGGAGTTCGGCATACATTCAACTACTGCTTGTTTTAGTGCAGTACGAAATAACGGGTGATCATCAGCAATCACTACTTTCGCTTGACTCATTTTAAATCCTATTTAGATAATATTTGCTGTTTTTGTTATTATTATTAAAATCAACTCGGACACTTATACTTATACTTATACTTATACTTATACTTATACTTATACTTATTTAACTATAGAGCTTCTATTAATAATAGCTGGCAAAATATAATCTTGTAACCACAATTCTCTTGTTCTTTTATTACCTTGTTCTTTAGGGAACTCACTGCCAGTGAGATTACAACGAAAAAACGCATACCTTTTCCTTTTTCGATACAAAAGGTATCAAATAATAAATACTTTATAATTGTGAAGTTATTTTTATTTTTATTTTGCAGCCAACACTTTTTTTAAAGCTAAATCTAATCTAGGAATTATACTTTTATGTTTGATATGTAAAATATGGTAATAATATTCTATTGAAAGTAATACAACAGTATATTCATCTTGAAAATTGGTCGCACCTTCGGTTGTATCATCAGCAACAAGGCTGTAATTAATTCTGCCAATACTTAACATTTTATTAATTTTTTTCTGCAATAATATCTGTGCAATCTCAGCTTTAATAGGCAAAATATTTGTCAACATTTCTTTGCTGAATCGAGAAGCGATCATATTAGTGTCGTCATCCAGTACCGTTTTATCGCAAACGACATCATTTCGACAAACGAGATAAAGCCCAATACTCGCTATCGGTGTTGGTACATAAGTAATATTTTCATGATATTTAATCGATGATAATATTTTGCCAATATCGGCATCAAAAAAACCTTCATTTAATGCTCTGACCGAACGCGGACTATTACTCACTTCAAAAAGTTGAATAGCGATGTTCGCTTCTTTATACATGGCCTCAACAATCGGTGAATATTTTTTTACCACGGGATGTTTAACGTACGAAATAGACATCACGGGTTCAGCGTTAATGGCAAAACTAGCAAAATAAAATAAAGCACTAGCTAAGCAATAATTTGATATTTGAATAATGAATACCTCGTTTTTTATTTAAAGTTACAGGATTAGAGGTTTACATTTATTTAATAAGTTTAACGTAATACTTACACAGTTTTAACTTTTAAAACAGTGTTTACTATTTATTAAATAAAAAAAAGAGCTAGTAAAAACTAGCTCTTTTTATTTTCAGTTATACAAAAAGCATTAACTAAAATTCATATTTAACTGTTAATGATACAGTAGAAGGGTCGTTATAGTAACCTATTATAGTTTCCTCTAGACCTGTAGTTGCAAAGTTATAACCTGCGATACGTGCTTCTGTATTTAAAAGGTTTCTTCCTTGCAATGAAGCCGACCAGTTACCATCAGTATGATAGAAACTAACACCAGCATTCACTATAGTATACTCGTCTTCATCAAGAGCTTCTACAGCGTATGGGAATATTTGCGTTTCACTTCTGTATGAGGCTGTAGCCGTGAAAACAAAATCACCTATATCTGCTGCTAAGGTATAGTTAACGCCACCGTTAACTGACAATTCTGGCGTGTTAGGAAGGTCAGTGATATCTGACTGATCTCCGTATTCGCCTGTGATAGGGTTTACATCAAGAAATTCATCAAATGATGTATCCATATAACCAACACCTAAGTTTAAGGTTACATTATCAGACGCAGCATAAGTCACGTCCAATTCAACACCTGCAATTGTTGCTTGTCCAGCATTAACTACACGTTGTGCAAAAGTACCATCGTCAACAGCAACCGATACTGTTTGTTGCATATCAGTATAGTCAGAGTAGAAAAGAGTTGCATTTAGACGTAAACTATCTGTTGGCTCTGATTTAAAACCAAGCTCAAAAGTATCCACTGTTTCAGGTTCAAATGGTGCTACTGAACCAGGATCCGAACCAACATCAGCACGCATATTATAACCACCTGACTTAAAGCCATTAGCGTAAGAGCCATATACCATTAGATCATCGTTAATTTGATACTCTGCACCGATACGTGGTGAAAAATGGCCCCAAGTTTCTTCGCCTGAAAAAGAGTTAGCTAGTTGAGCATCACTTACTTCAACATTTCCGTTTGCTGTATCGCCAGGGTAAACATTTTCGAATAATCTGTATCGATATACATTGGCGTTTTTAGTATCTTCAGTATAACGACCACCTACAGTCAGTGACCATTTAGCAGATAAATCAATGCTTGCCTGACCATAAATAGAGTAACTCTCTGTATCAGTACAGCCACCATTTTCTAAGGTGAAACTAGGTAGACCAAGTGCTTTACCTAATTCTTCCAATTGCACATCAAACACACCACAAGCTTCGCCAGTATAATAATAAACACCACCGACTATATTTAAGCCTTCGCTAATATAAGTTGCTTGAAATTCTTGAGTAAATTGATCATCGACATACGCTGCTGGCACATCAAAAGACTTAAGTACTGTATTATCAAAATCGATATTAGTTTGTGTAGTACCTTCTCGGTAAGCCGACACTGATTTTAAATTTAGAGACTCTGTAATGGCCCAATCTATAGTTAATGCTGTACCAGAAGTTACTACTTCATTTTGAACAGGCAAACTGATATCTGAATCATAAACATCAGAGTAAGGTTCTTGACCCGTTAACCAACTAGTAGTTAAACGGTGACCGCCTTTAGCGTTAGAATCATCAACTGTTTTGTCGTAAGCTAAACCAATAAATACATCATCAGTATGGTATTCTACTGCTACACGACCTGCCAAGATGTCTTTATCGTAATTTTGCTCGCCCTTTTGTGCAAAAGCTACAGGATGGTCTTCTTCAGTTGCTAAATCATTTTGATAGTTACCAAAACCATCACGATTAATGTCAGCGATAGCCCCGCCAATATATAATTGATCATCCAATAATGATAATTGACCTGCTGCTTTAAAAGTCTTCTCATTGTAAGTGCCCAAAGTGGCAGCTACATCAAAAGTATTGTCACCTGACATTTTTTTAGTGATGTATTTCATTGCACCACCGATGGTATTTTTACCATAAAGTGTGCCTTGTGGTCCACGTAATATCTCGATGCGTTCTACATCTAAAATTTCCATTACGCCACCTTGTGGGCGAGCAACATAAACGTCATCGATATAAACACCAACACCAGGTTCAAAACCCCAAAGAGGATCATTTTGACCAATACCACGAATATACGCAGTTAATGTTGAACCAGTACCACGACTAACTTGCAAGGTAGTATTGGTAGCATATTGCTGAATATCGGTAACATTAGTAATACCATTTTGAGAAATCGCTTCAGCACCAATTGACGTTACTGATACAGGTACTTGTTGTAAGTTTTCAGCTGTACGACGTGCTGTAACTTCAATTACTTCTAGACCTGAACTTTTTGCTTCTGCTACTGCTTCTGCATCGTCTGCTGCAAAAGTAACATTACTAGTTAATGCAGCGGCAATTGCCAAAGCTAGGTAACTTCTATTTCTGTTTTGCTTTTCCATGAATAAACCCTTGTTTTATTGTGTTATATATTTGTGTTTTTTATTATGTGTTTCTTATTATTTTTTATTTACTCTTTCTACTTAATACAACGAGTATGAATTGAACAGTAATATTTGTTCTTTTCAAACCCAGTACTAGTAACTTCAACGAATGACACTTTACCTGATAATCAAAAAAAAACAACTAGCACTATAGTACTATAAGTAAACCATTGTTTTTTATATAAAAGCTTAATTAAACCCTATTAATTCATTGAGGACAACTGCCAAAAATCAATAACATGTTTAACGGTACTAATAGGTGATTCAAGCATGTAGTCAGCAGTCACTCCGCCATTAACTTCATTTGGATTGACCATAATACCGTGCCCTAAGTTAGCGACAACAACAAGTTCAACGTGTACTTTGTTTTCCTTGTTTTTCCATGTGCTTATGGTAAATCCTGCCTCATTCTCCACCTTAGGTTTTGCCGTTATTTCAGCTAGAGTAGCCCACTGCTCTGCTAAGGTGTTTGCATTTGACGGATTTACAATAACATCCTTTTCTCCCGTCCACACGGATAATTTTGGCCAATTTTTTTGCTGTGGATTTGACTTGTTCACTAAATGTGATAATTCAACAGCCGTTTGCGATGGTCCATTTTTCATGCAAGAAAGAGCGCTCATCAAACCATCGGCACAATGAGAGGCAACACCAGCAACAACCGCACCAGCATTAAATAGTTCAGGATAATTCACTAACTGACGACTTGCCATAGCACCACCAGCTGATAAACCGGCGATATAAACACGTTCACTGCCTAGCTGCTGTTTTAGTGTCATGATCATATTTTTAATAGACAAACTTTCGCCTTCATCTTTAGTATAATCGTCAGCAGCATGCCAATTAAAGCAAAGGTGAGCATTATTAATCACATTTTGTTGCGGCATTAACAAAGCAAAGTTATGCTTTTTGGCTAAACCCAACATGCCACTTTGTTTAGCAAAACTTTTCCCTTTTTGACCACAACCATGTAATAACACAACGAGATTAGAGCTGGGCTGTTCCGCTTTGGGCACAAAATAACTTGCCGTAAGGCTGCCAGGATTTTCATTAAAACTTTTTAAATCGGTAAATTTAGCATAGGTATTATGGCTAAATAGACCGAGTACTAACGTTAGTGATGAAGTGGTTAAAAATTTTCGAACAGACATAATTTACACTCAATTGAATAGATAAATAAATAATAGTGCCAGTAATCTATATAATGAATGAAACTTTAGCAATAGAGTAATTGCACTTTAATACGTAACAACCGATTAAATTGTCTTATCTCTTTATCAATAACGCATTAACTACCTATTAATTACGTATTAAGAAGCAATGCTGGCATTTTGAAGTGCTTGGGTTACTAAAGGAGAAACCTTAAGTGATTGCTAGCATTTTATATAAGCATGAATAATTAATAAGTAAAAATTTGCGTTGCTTTAGCTATATAAAAAGCAATACAATTTGCCTTAAGAGAATAATAAAAGTTACAGAGCATTAATATATCAGCACCTATATTATTAATAATATCGCGATGAACTCAACAATATGAACTCAGCAACACAGTTCAGTCAATACAGTAAAAATGATGCGAAAATTGGCATTTTTGACTCAGGCATTGGCGGACTTTCTATCGCTAAATGCATTGCCGAGCAGCTCCCCAACGAAAATCTGATTTATGTTGCTGATAGCTTACATACCCCTTATGGTGAAAAATCGGTAGATTTTATTATCGAGCGTGTGAATACCATCGCTGAACAACTGCTAAGAAGAGACGTTAAAGCATTAGTCATCGCTTGTAATACTGCCACTGTCAATGCGATAACTCAGCTCAGAAGCAGAGTGGACATTCCCGTTATTGGTGTTGAACCGGCAATAAAACCTGCTGCTCTTTCAAGCAAAAACAAGAAAGTTGGTATTTTAGTCACATTGGCCACCAGTAAAAACCCACATTTTAGAGCCTTAGTAAATAACCACCATAATGGTGCTGAAGTATTTATTCAGCCCTGCCCTGGTTTGGTTGAAATGATAGAACAAGGTCAACAAAACGCTCATCATTGCCGAGTATTATTAAACAGCTACCTTGAACCACTGCTTATTAAAGGGATAGATACCTTAGTTTTAGGCTGTACCCATTACCCTTTTGTAAAACAACAAATTAGTGCCATTGTAGGAGACGCGATAAAAATAATAGAAACCGCAGAGCCAGTCACCTTACAGTTAAGTAAAACCTTAATAAAGGCTAATATTGCTAGTGTTTCAACTCGATTAGGGCAACAGCAATTTTTTAGTACCGCAATGGGGAAAAACCAACAAAAACTTTTTAACCAATTGTGGCAAACAGAGATAAACTTGCAAGCCCTTCCCCAATAACGTTCAGTTCACAGATTACAACCACTGATATTTTGGGAGTGAATGTTTTAAGATGTTAATTTTTTAAGCTGTTAAGACGTTTAGCCGTCTAGGCGTAAAAAAACTAGAAAATGTCACTTGAAGGGTGTAACATTCGCACTATTATTTTTGCTTAACTTTATGTTCAAACTGCGTTCATGTTTGAATAAAGTAAGCTACGACAAACATTGAATATTGCTGAGGATCTATGTCTAGACATTTTTTTACTTCCGAGTCTGTTTCTGAAGGCCACCCTGATAAAATTGCTGATCAAATTTCTGATGCGGTATTAGATGCTATTATCGCTAAAGATAAAAATGCCCGTGTTGCTTGTGAAACAATGGTAAAAACGGGTGTTGCTATAATTTCTGGTGAAGTTTCTACCACAGCTTGGGTTGATTTAGAAAGTATTACCCGTAATGTTATTAGTGAAATAGGTTATACCTCATCAGATGTTGGTTTTGATGGTGCAACCTGTGGCATCATGAATTTGATTGGTCAACAATCACCTGAAATAGCACAAGGCGTTGATCGCTGTAAACCAGAAGAGCAAGGTGCGGGTGATCAAGGTTTAATGTTTGGTTATGCAACCAACGAAACTCCTACGCTAATGCCTGCACCATTATACTATTCACATCGTTTAGTTGAGCGCCAAGCAGAAGCACGTAAATCAGGTATTTTACCTTGGTTACGTCCTGATGCTAAATCACAAGTAACTTTTATCTATGAAGATAACAAACCTGTCGCTATAGATACGGTAGTACTTTCTACTCAGCATAACCCTGAGATCAAGCAAGAAGACTTAGTGAATGCGGTAATGGAAAACATTATCAAACATGTATTGCCCGCAGAATTATTAACTAGCGAGACTAAATATCATATTAACCCTACAGGCCGTTTTGTTATTGGTGGTCCAGTAGGAGATTGTGGTTTAACTGGCCGTAAAATCATTGTCGATACTTATGGCGGCATGGCACGTCATGGTGGTGGTGCTTTCTCTGGTAAAGACCCATCAAAGGTGGATAGAAGTGCCGCTTATGCGGGTCGTTATGTTGCTAAGAATATAGTTGCTGCTGGTTTAGCTGACCGTTGTGAAATTCAAGTTTCTTATGCTATTGGTGTTGCTGAGCCGACATCTATTTCAATAGATACCTTTGGTACTGGAAAACTTTCCGAAGATAAATTGGTTGAACTCGTACGTGAACACTTTGACCTACGACCATACGGCATCACTAAAATGTTAGATCTATTGCATCCTATGTATCAGCAAACGGCAGCTTACGGTCACTTTGGACGTGAACCTTTTGAGATGACGGTTGGTAATGATACCTTTACCGCCTTTAGCTGGGAAAAAACAGATAAGGCTGATAATTTACGTCAATCAGCAGGAATTTAGACACTAAGGTACGAATTAAACAACAATATAACCGCTATTTTCATTATGATTATAGCGGTTTTTTTTCGGGTGAAATTTTAATAGCTTTTAAAGTGTTTTTATTAATCTTAGCATTGTTTTTCAGTGCCTATGCCCCTATGTTGTATGTACTTATTCTCATTTAGTTTTCAGCAGCATGTCAAATCCTAGAATTTATCAAGCAAGTATTTTTTCTTTAGATGAAACGGTGAAATTATCTGATGATGCTTTCGGTCACTTGATTAGAGTATTACGTTTAAAGGAAGGTGATGACGTCACCTTCTTTAATGGTAATGAAGCTGTTCAATATCAGGCTAAACTAGTCGATGTTACTAAAAAACACGCTAGTGCTGAAATATTAACTAGAGAAATCGTTAACAACGAATCGCCACTCAATATTCACTTAGGACAAGGCATATCACGTGGTGATCGTATGGACTTTACCTTACAAAAATCAGTAGAGCTTGGCGTAAATACCATCACGCCATTATTTACCGAGCGCTGTGGAGTAAAATTAAATGCTGAGCGTTTAGCCAAAAAACATCAGCAATGGCAAAAAATTGTCATTAGCGCTTGTGAGCAAAGTGGTCGCTGTATTGTGCCAACGGTTCGTGCCCCCATGTTGTTAGACGACTGGTTAGCTGAGCAAACTGATGCACTAAAAATTAATTTGCACCCTAAAGCAAAACATTCAATTATCAGTTTACCAACCCTGAACAGCAATGATGATAAAGAAAAAAATCAGCGTGTTCGGTTATTAATTGGACCTGAAGGTGGATTAACGAATGAAGAAATTGGGCAAGCAAATAAAGCTGAATTTCAAGATGTATTATTAGGACCAAGAATATTAAGAACAGAAACCGCAGCATTGACGGCGATAACCGCATTACAGTGTCGTTTTGGTGATTTACAATAAATTGCGTAATATTTCTCTCAACGACCGCGTAAAAGGTTATTCATGACGACCTCAACATTAGCAAATTACGTATTGAACAACATAGAACAGGATAAAACATGACTACAAATAAAGTAATAAAACTCGGCATAGTGATGGATCCTATTTCACAAGTTAAAGTAGCTAAAGACTCATCGATGGCGATGATGTTTGAAGCGCAAAAACGTGGTTATGAAATTTATTACATGGAAATGAACGATCTTTATCTTGAGCAAGGCCAATGTCGCGCCAACACACAAAGAATTAAGGTGTTTGACGATACTAATCATTGGTATGAGTTATCAGAATCACAAGATATCGCGTTAAGTGAACTTGATGCGGTATTAATGCGTAAAGATCCTCCTTTTGATACTGAGTTTATTTACGCAACTTACATGCTTGAGCGCGCAGAATGCGAAGGTACGTTAATTGTTAACAAACCACAAAGTTTACGCGACTGTAACGAAAAATTATTTACCGCTTGGTTTAGCGAGTTAACACCGCGTACCTTAGTTACCCGTAGCAGTGATAAAATCCGTCAATTTCATCAAGAGCAACAAGACATAATTATTAAACCACTTGATGGCATGGGTGGCGCTTCTATTTTTCGTATTAAACCTGACGATGTTAATGTTGGCGTAATTATCGAGACCTTAACTAATCATGGTCAGCAATATGCTATGGTGCAAGAGTACATGCCAGAAATCGTCGATGGCGATAAGCGCATCTTAATTGTTAACGGTGAGCCAAT
>JAWSUX010000377.1:0-3504 GCA_033852215.1 Colwellia sp.
CAGTGCCTTTAAAATTAGGAGAATATTGCGTTGCGCTCGCTTGACCTACAAAACAAATGCTACTAAAGGCAAACGCCGTTGTTAATATCAGTAAAAAATTTCTAATCATTATTCATGTCTCAGTTCAATGCTTGGTTGTTCTTGATTTTATTTTGTGCGAATAAAAAACGTATTATTTCAGAAGTCTAAAACGCTAAAAGCGTATTACTCAATGCTAAAAAGCACTTCCATTAAATTGCCATCTCGTTCTATTAATAACGAGATATCTTTCGCTTGTCTCATTGCGGCTAATGCTTGCGCGGCTTCACTTGGCACGATTAAGTTGTAACCATTCATTTGCACCGCAATATCACCACTTTTTAAACCTGACTGTTTAAAAAACTCAGGATTTTTACCTGGGCGTAAGCTATAACCCGCAATATTACCTGCTTTACGCTTGGGCATAATACGCAAGTAGTCAATTATTTTCCCGGGATCTGCAGTTAAATCTTCACGTAAATTTTTAGCCGTATTACTTAACTTTTTATTTTTTCGATGATCTAATACCTTCGGATCAGTCTGCTCTTGTTGTGTTTTTGTATTCGACGTATCGTTAATAGCCATCGCAGGCTCTTTAAAATCAAAACCGTCGAGCATTAATGTTTCTAAACGACCCGATTGTTTGATAATGACTCGGTCCATCAATACTTGATCTAAGCTCGCACGTGTACCCAAAATCACATCACCAATACCATAAGTATCTTGCTTGCCTTTATGTTCAATTATTGCCGCAGACGTTTTAACATCATCACTAGCAACCAAACCAGAAAGCGTTAATTGTAACCTTGTTTGTGGTGCATCCTGAACAGGCGCTAACTTCTCTACTGTTTCTTGCTCGTTATAGATGCCAAATAAATTCAGTACTTGTAATGTGGTAATGTCGAAGCTACTTTGCTTTTTCCCTTTGCTACTTACCTCATAGGATTGAGTAACCGACACTGTTGAATGGTTATTGTCAGAAACAATAAACCAGGTAATTTTAGCGCTAACAAAAGCAATATAAATAACCAAAAAAACGATAATGGACTGCGCTATTTTGCGTTGTACTACTTTATTACTTACTGAGGTAAGCGTAGAAGACAGTGCAGATGAGGCGGTTAATTTAGTGACGAATGACATACTTTCTTATTATAGTTAATTGTTTTATTGATGTTTTTTTACGGATATTATCTAAAGGCTAACTTGTTTTATTTTCTTTAGTCTTGGGATAATACGTGACCTACAGTAAAGCAACAAGCGATGTGACAACTTTTTACCTAATATTTACAAAAGAGTTATCGTTCTAATAGCGAATTGATAATACTTATGTTAATTTGCTCACACATTGATTACACCAACTATCACACCAATTAAATGGACTATTTCATTACTATTTATTGTGCTTTTGTTGCTGTCATTGGGTGACTATTCACATTTTAAGCTAACACTATGACAGTAATAGATAAAGAAAGTTCAACTACACGAGTAGACCCCGTCAGATTAGACAAATGGCTTTGGGCAGCACGATTTTATCGTACGCGTGCAATTGCCAAACAGATGATTGATGGTGGTAAAGTATTTTACAACGGTCAGCGCACTAAGTCAGGTAAAGCGGTTAGCATTGGCGATATAATTAGAATTCGCCAAGGTTTCGAAGAAAAAGAAGTTACGGTAACAGCACTCGCTGATAAACGAAAAGACGCAACATTTGCACAAACGCTTTATCAAGAGAGTAAAACGAGTATAGATAGCAGAGAAAAAAATGCACTTGCTCGTAAACAAGGTATTTTATTAAGCCCAGCCAGTGATACTAAACCCGACAAAAAACAACGCCGTAAATTGCGTGAATTTAAAGAACAAATGTAAAGAACTATACCCAAGCCGATAAAATTCAGCTTTCAGCTGATTTGGGTATTTATTACCGAAAATAGATAAGGATCGAGCTATCATGAGCCAATTTAACGTTTTAAACCGCTACTTATTCGATAATGCCCATGCACGTGGTGAATTAGTACAATTATCGACTAGCTTTCAAAGCATCATAAAAGATCACCATTACCCTGCGGGTGTCGAAAAGCTTTTAGGTGAACTTCTCACGACCACTTGTTTACTTACCGCGACATTAAAATTTGAAGGTGATATTACGGTACAGCTACAGGGTGATGGCCCTGTCGGTTATATGTCAGTAAATGGTGATCATAACCAACAAATGCGTGGTATTGCTAAAATTACCGATACTACTCGTGCAAATGAAGCCAATACACTTAAAGATTTGCTCGGTAAAGGTACGATGATTATAACCATAAGACCAAAACAAGGAGAGGCTTATCAAGGTGTTGTCGCCTTAGATGCAGATGATTTAGCGGGCTGTTTGGCACATTATTTTGACGTATCAGAGCAAATCCCTACCAAGGTATGGTTATTTCACGATGCTCAGCAGCAAAAAGTTGCGGGTGCCTTAGTGCAATTATTACCTGACGGTGACGGCAGTGATGGTAATAAAGAAAAACAACAAGATGATTTTCAACACTTGTGCCAATTAACAAATACGATTAAAGCCGAAGAGATATTCACCCTTGAAGCTGAAGCGTTGTTATACCGTTTATATCACGAAGAGCAAGTTAAGCTTTTTGAACCACAACAAGTTAGTTATCTATGTGGTTGTTCTGAAGAAAAGTGTTTGTCTGCTATCGCACAAATTGAACCAAATGAAATTAAAAGCATATTGGCAGAGCAGGGGAAAATATCAATGACCTGTGATTATTGCATCACAACTTATGACTTCGATGAATTAAGCCTACAAAGTTTCATTTCGAAAGTTAGACATTAATTTTTTAGTTTTGTTTTTTATGTTACTGACTATTTTTAATGCCTTCTTTTGACTTAATTTCAACTAAAGGCATAAAAAAACTGCTAGCAAAGCCCTTACAGCGCTAATCCTTCTTTTTTTTTGTTAAAAAAACAACATTCATTACCGTCATTTATGACTGTTATAGTGAAAACTTTAATATTAGACTATTTTTTACTTTCGTTTTGTTAGTTATTAACTTAGAATACGCCCTGAAGACGTCATGAAACATTTCATTTGACGATTCTTACACCATCTACTTAAATTGAAAACCGTCATACTTAGGAGTGAATTTGCTATGACCGCCCCAGAAAACTCAATTGATTTGTCACAATACGGCATTAACGATGTATCTGAAATTATTTATAACCCATCGTATGAGTTACTCTTTAGTGAAGAAACTAAAGCTGACCTTGAAGGTTTTGATAAAGGCGTGGTGACAGAGCTCGGCGCAGTCAATGTAGACACAGGCATATTTACCGGCCGCTCTCCTAAAGACAAATATATAGTTCGTGATGACATAACTCGCGATACTGTATGGTGGTCAGATCAAGGTAAAAATGATAACAAAGCCATGACTCCTGAAACATGGGATCATTTAAAAGGTTTAGTTACCACACAACTTTCAGGTCAACGTT
>JAWSUX010000378.1:0-1451 GCA_033852215.1 Colwellia sp.
TGGTTTGTTACACCAAAAGAAGCAAAAAGACCGACTGGTGCGGTTGTTTATAGCATCGCATTTGGCGATAATAGCAATCTATTAACCCTAAGCTCCTCAGGATATGTTGAATCATGGCCAATGCCGAAATAATACTAAGCGCTCATACGAGTAATAGTGAGTACATAAAAGTACTGGAAGAGCGTATTGATAGCTTAGAGTCTCGTAATGTTTTTCAAGATGATACTATTGAGCAGCTTAGTGAAGAGTTATCAGCACATCAACACGAAATTTCCGAATTAAAACATCAGATACAGTTGGTCGCTAATCGCTTAAAAGATGCCGGCAGTCAGTCTAGCGAAAAAGATGAAGTAGAGCCGCCGCCACCACATTATTAACGGCTAAGGTTGAAATACACCTATCACCTGCTCATTGGTACGAACTGCTTTTTCTACTTGTGCTTCAGTTTGTACCATTTGTTCTCCACAGCTAACACAAGTGACTTTTTCAACACCATTTTCTTTCGTTAATGCCATGGTATCCATCGCTTTACATTTAGGGCAAACTGCGCCTGCAATAAACCGCTTTTTAATTGCTTTATTCATTTTTTACCACTTTAGCTAACTAAATATTGAATTGAGACCATTTTACCTTGAATAGTACCCGTAGGAAAAGCGACAATGTTCAGGTATTTTACGACTATTGTTATTTTAAGGATTACCATTGATTATCGCCACTGAGTTAAGCTTAGACCGCGGGGCTAAAACTCTAATAAAATCATCAAACTTCACCATTCACCCTAATCATAAAGTTGGTTTAGTGGGCAGTAATGGTTGTGGTAAATCTTCTCTTTTTGCCGCTTTACTTGGTGAACTATCACCCGATGCAGGTGATTTAAACTTACCAAGCGGTTGGGATATCGCTACAGTAAAGCAAGAAACACCATCACTAGAGCAATCCGCCATTGATTATGTCATGGATGGTGATAAAGAATTTCGCCAATTAGAGCAGCAACTTGAGCAAGCAAGATTAGCCGATGACGGTAACCTTGAAGCAATACTCATTAATAAAATAGATACCATTCATGGTTATAGTTTGCCTGCACGTGCAGGTGAATTACTGCACGGTTTAGGCTTTTTGCAATCACAACTTAACAACCCAGTAAAAGACTTTTCTGGTGGTTGGCGCATGCGCTTGAACTTAGCACAAGCATTAATATCTAGGGCTGATTTATTACTGTTAGATGAGCCAACCAACCATTTAGATTTAGATGCCGTTATTTGGTTACAACGTTGGCTAAAGCGTTTTACTGGTACTTTAGTACTTATTTCTCATGACAGAGATTTTCTTGATACGGTTATCGGCCAAATTATACATATAGAACATCAAAAGGCTAAACTATACAGCGGCAACTATACGGCCTTTGAACGTCAACGCCGAGAACATTTGGCTCAACAAGATGCTCAGTATCA
>JAWSUX010000379.1:0-1219 GCA_033852215.1 Colwellia sp.
CAGGGCAAGAACATATGCGCTTAAAAAACAGTCGATAATACTTTTTCTACATAATCACTATCTAGTGCCGCTTTAAATCGTTTAGCTTTTATTCCTTTTTTACATGTTTTCTCTTGTCTCAACATGTTCAGTGTTATATGTCGAGCGGTAGCCATATTTTCAGCACTATTTTCTCTACGAATACGGCTATCATCTTCTCTGAAACTCACATCAAGTACCCAATGTAGTTCATTTTCAACACTCCAGTGACGGCGAACTGCTTTGGCAAATAACTTATCTGTTTCTTTTAAGGAGCAAATAAAATAACGTCTATCAACCGTGACTTTATCGCCGATATGTCGTTGTGACTCAACCATACCTACACTTTTTAACCCAACCCATTGAGCGGTTAAGTCCTTCAAACTACTCAAGTCTTCTGTCAGCCAGTAACGACGGTGCTCTACTCGACCATGTCCTTTATCTATTTCTTCTGTAAATTGATGACTAAGCTGTTTAAAGTTTTCTTCATGCGCGATATAAAAAAAGTCTCTAATAGCACTCGATAAGTGTCCTTGATTACCTTTGACCGCTAAAACATAATCTGCTTCTTTTTGGATTATTTTCTTCGCTATTACTTTCTGGCAACCCATTGCATCAATAGTGACTACCGCTCCTTTAATATCTAGTTTGGACAATAAATCAGGAATGGCGGTAATTTCATTCGACTTTTCATACGTTTTAACTTGACCAAGTACCACACCATTTCCTGCAGCGAAGGCACTTACCATATGAATGGCACCTTGCTTTCCTTTTTTATCATAACTACGTCTAACTGTTTTACCATCAACCGCTATTATTTCACCTTGTGTACTTAGCTCTGCATCTTTCATCCAATTGATAAAGCAATCTTGAAATTGGCTTGGCTCTATCGCTGATATTATGCGTGCTATGGTGTCATGCACAGGAATGCCGTAATGAAAGTAACCATATTTTTTTAACAATTTTAATTTGTTTTTACCTACCTCTTCAATAGCTTCCCAGCCATCAGCACCGCATATAATGCCAACAAGCGTGATTAATAATATGTCTAGCAGTGGATATCTCACTTTATATTGTTGGCGTTCATCGGTAATTACTGCAAAGTGTTCTTCAATTGTTGATAGCATTGGAAGCTCAAAGTGATTGTTTCTGCTATTTGATCACACTTTGGTTATAAAATATATCTCATGATCTTGCCCTG
>JAWSUX010000380.1:0-1486 GCA_033852215.1 Colwellia sp.
GGATTACCTGCTGTGGTGCACCCTTAACAGGAACATCTAAGCCTTTTTTTATTGTAATCATAAACACTTGCACTACTTTTGATGGGAGTATAAAAATTAGTTCCTTAACTTATTTAATCAGTATCATCTACTTGGAACTATGCTAAACAGAGAGTTAAAGTATAAATATCAATTAGATAAAATTTAAGTTACCAATTTCAGTGTATTTCAGTAAGCACTTAGCCCTTTAATGTCACCATTAAAAAGCAAGACCCACTGGCTCTAAGTTAAAATTTCTGGCGCGATATTAGCACAAAATAGCCTTTTGGTTCTACGGTCATTAGCTTTTTTCATTACAATTTAGTCTAGTTATGTATTTTTTGCTTGGTTTCCACCCAAATAATGATGATAATTTAAACACCAATAAATAAAATAGATTTATATTTAGAGAAATAGTCATTAATCACACTTGAAATAGTGCATTTATTAACCATACTTTTATAGTCTCACGATTTAAATAATAGGAGAGTCAAATGTCACTATATGAACGTTTAGGAGCGACGAGTGGAATTAAACGTATCGCTGACGATGTTGTAGAGAATCACCTAAATAATCCTACCATTGCACCACGCTTTGAGCATATGAAGATGACCCCTGATGAATTAAAAAATTCTGCTGCAATGTTCTTTATTGCTGGTACTGGGGGACCTGATAACTATCAAGGTCAAGATATATCAGCAGCTCATAAAGGGATGAATATTTCGGCTTTAGAGTTTATGGCAGCATTAGATGATGTGCTTGAAGCATTAACCAAAAACGGTGTTGTTCAACGAGAGCAAGAGGAAGTATTATTTATATTACACAGTATGCGTAACGAGGTTATGTGTCAGTAACAAAAAAGCGTAAAAAAAAGGCTGAAAATAAATCCCAGCCTTTTTTTTAAATCTAAACAATTATATGGTGCCCCGACCCGGATTTGAACCAGGGACACGAGGATTTTCAATCCTCTGCTCTACCAACTGAGCTATCGGGGCATTTTTTTGACGGACATTACCGTGAAAGAGCGCGTATGATATAGGTAAAAATAAATGGTAGCAACCGTTTTTCACGAATCATTTCGCTATTTTAAAATCCAACAAATAACGGCTAAATCTTACACTGTATTTATGAATATATAAGTTAAAACGTGTGCGGGATTTTTGTAGCCTATAGTCGCAGCGGGGACTTCTTTAAGAATAATAAGACCACAGCGATATTTTTATTGTGAACTAACGGGCAATGTTGTTAAGAATAGCGAGGTTGAGTTGTGCGAAGGGGGAGCTTATTATAACTCAAAATCACCAAAGTCCATTTCGTTACAATCGTTAGTTTTTATCTTACTTTCCGACGCTAATAATGATGGCTGCAGTGCTGCCTCATTATCTATGTTTTCAGGCTCTAGTGGTAACGTTTCGACTAATAGGTGTTCTTGCTCTTTGCGTTTGGCTTTACGATTTTTTCTTTGTAT
>JAWSUX010000381.1:0-2021 GCA_033852215.1 Colwellia sp.
ACTTTTTCAGCCAAGGCATTAACCGTTGGTGTTAACCAAGAGGGTTTTTGTGGCTCTATTGGGTCAATAGCCTCTTTCCAGTCAGGAACTTGTTTGTTTAAAAAGTCATTTACATTCATTGGTTCGCCAAAGTTAACGTAACCATTGCCGTAATTGCGTAGACTTTTTATTGCTTTGAGTACACCAAAAATAGATTCACTTTTCTTAGCGCTGCCACTCAATTCTTTATGATAAGTACCTACTTCCATGACGTGTTCATAACCTAAATAAACAGGAACTAGGGTGAGAGGTCTATCAATACCACGTAGCAGGCTTTGTATGGTCATGGTTAACATGCCCGTTTTAGGTGAAAGCACCTTACCTGTACGACTTCTTCCGCCCTCGGTATAATATTTTACTGCGTAACCACGTTCAAATAACAAACTTAAATATTCACGAAAAATGGTCGAGTATAAACGATTACCGCCAAAACTACGGCGAATGAAAAAAGCGCCACCTTTTCTAAATATAGGTCCTGCAGGCCAAAAATTTAAATTAATGCCAGCAGCAATGCGCGGCATAACTAAACCTTCTTGCATGATCACATGAGAAAGCAATAGGTAGTCCATGTGACTACGGTGACAGGGAACATAAATAATTTCATGGCCGTCTTGAGCAAGTTGACGTAATACTTTGGCATTACTTACGTTTATATTGTTATAAAGGCGTTTCCATAACCAATCGAGTATACGTTCACCGAAAAGAAGCCAAGAGACACTATAGTCACCAGCGATTTCATTCATAATCACTTGTGCTTGCTGTTTTACTTTTGTTTCAGTAATTTTTTTACTTTTTGCTTCATCACTAATAATGCGCTTAACCGATGTGTTAGCAAATAGTGCCGTGAACATTTGCTGACGGTGCATTAATCTAGGACCTTTTGCTGCAATGGTTTGGCGATGAAAATGAAAACGAGCGACACGCAAAAATTTATGTGCGGCGACTTCATCGTTACCATGATTGTCGGAAATATACCTAAATGAGAGCGCTTCACTATAACGAACTAACGCATGGCGGCCTGAAAATAAAACGATAAAAAATTTGCGTAACCAACTTGGTGATTCTTGGTCGGTTAGCAGCGCACTAACACTGATATTGTTTTTTTCTTTGGTGGGTGCACGGCCCCATATCATGTTGGCAGGTATTAATTGTGCATCAAGCTTTTCATCAAGTTCATGCTGTTTTAATAGCGCTAGCCCCTGATTAACCGCTGAGGTTTCTTTGTTTTTAGACCATGGCAACAAAGGTGTTGGTTTTGCCAAACACAAGGTGCGATGAAACATTTCACCATTAATACATACTTGCTCAAGAGGGTCGGGTAAGTTTTGTTGCTTACAAGCAAATTGTAAGGCTAATATGTCACTTGCGGATTGATGGCGAACTACGTATAAAATAGGCTGATTTTGTTGCTCTGCGGTAGACTGGATGTCGTTAACTATTTTGCAGCGTATGAGTAAGTGCAAAGGTAATTTTAATAAAAAATAAAACACGGAAGAAAAAATAGACATGAAAGCACATTCATTAAATTTTAAAAAAATGAAGTTTATCATAGTGAGTTTATTTTGTCGTATTTTCACAATGTTTGATATTTACTGTGTAGTTGGGTTATGTCGGGTAGTTGGAACAAGTGATGTAAGATACAATAAGAAAGATCATCAACTCATTATAAAAATAGTGCTATTTAACGCTGTTTTTCTGCATTATTCCTAAGGGTTTACTTTGAAAAAAATCGCCGTATTTGTTGATGTGCAGAATATTTACTATACCACCAGAGATGCTTTTGCTAAGCAATTTAATTACCGTTTATTATGGCAAGAATTGATGGCGCAAGGTGATATCGTTATCGCCAATGCTTATGCTATTCAACGTAGTGACGATCAACAGCATAAATTTCAAAAGGCACTGAAACATATTTGTTTTTACGTAAAACTAAAACCGTATATTCAACGCCGTGATGGCTCGGCCAAAGGCGATTGGGATGT
>JAWSUX010000003.1:0-17397 GCA_033852215.1 Colwellia sp.
TGGATTCATGGCGGTTCAGCTAGCCGTGGTAGCGGCTCTTCCGACACTTACAACGGCGCTCATCTTGCGGCAGAAATAAATGCTGTCGTTATCACCATTAATTATCGATTAGGTGCGCTTGGTTTACTTTATAGCTCCACTTTTTTTAATGATAACAAAGAAGACAGCTCTGGGAATTACGCCTTACTCGATATGGTACAGGCACTAAAGTGGGTAAATAATAACATTACTGCATTTGGCGGAAACCTTAACAATGTTACCATTGCTGGCAATTCATCGGCGGCTAATAGTGTCTGGGGCTTACTACAAACACCGTTGTCGGAGGGATTATTCCACCGTGCGCTTATGTCTTCTGGTCTATTTGACAATACTTTTGGTGGACGTGCGGAACACTTATCTGACGGGGTAATCAATCAGCATTTGGTGAATACTGGAAATGCTACTACTGTCTATGACGCACCTACAGTAAGGGAACAATTAGGTACCAGCCGAACAGCTGAAATAATGCGTAACTTATCTGCAGAAGCACTTGTTAGAGGAAATTTTGGACCAATGAATGTTGTTGATGGTTATGTTTTGCCTATGGATGCATTAGGTGCTGTGAACGAGGGGGCATATCACAAAGTACCGATGATTATGGGTAGTACTAAAGATGAAGGAAGTTATATGTTGGGAGTTATAGCGGCTATGTTTACCAGCAAAAAGGGCGCGAGTGATCCACTGCTTTGGCAGCAAATTAATAGCGTCCCAGAAACTCTTTATGCAATGGATGTTATTGACTTCGATTATTCTGCCGATTTCGTCGCAATTCACCAAACCTATAGTTATATGTGGAATCGTTATATTGACAAGGTAATGCCCTTATTCACAGAACATAACCCATCGTTATATCGATATGATTTTAATTGGGATAATGTTCCTGCGCCATGGGATGAAGCGTTTGCGGCAACTCACACCATGGACTTACCGTTTTTGTTTGGTAACTTTATTACAGACAAAGATGATTTTCATCATTTTGCTTGGACTGAAGAGAACCAACTAGAACGAGAAATGTTATCTAGTCAATTTATGGCTTACATCGGAAAATTTATGCGTACTGGCAATCCTAGTGACTCAAATGACAATGTTCAATGGCCTGTGTGGCATGACAATGAAAACAGCTCATTACCTCTACGCATTACGTTAGACGCGACTATTGAAGCAAGTGAAACAATACATTCCTATGAAGTAATCCAAGAAAAGCTGAATCAGCTCCCTACTGCGTCGAGAGCAATTATCGCACAATATGCGAGATTTGGTAATTTGGAATAATATCTCTTTTGTTTATAGTGAAGAAAATAATAATCAGTAAAGACGTTTTTTAATAAATGTCTTTATTTTATTTCTCAACTCACTAACGGTTAAGCATTTCCATTGTTGTGGTAGTGCTGACCGTAAATGGGTATTTTACCTTTACTAATAAGCCTATCTAAAAACCTTCTGTATTTCTTATTTAATTGCGTCGGAACTGTGTCAATTTTCAAATAATACTTATATCCTACACACGCTAGTAATTTGAATATACTAGTTTGCGAATATCTGCGAACAATACCTGTAAATAACATCTGTGAGAGAAACTATGCAACCGCAAGTTTTACTTGAAACAAAAAACAATATTGCTTATTTAACACTTAATCGAAATGAAGCCAATAATTCTCTTACGCCAAGTTTTTTAAGAGAAATATTAGCGGCTTTAAACTTAATAGCAGAAGAAGGCGAAGCTAACGTTGTTTTGTTGTCTGCCAAAAGTACTTTTTTTTCAATTGGTGGCGATATGAATTATTTTCAATCCCATCAAAAAAATCCCAAGCCAGCAGCGGAAGAAATTGTTGGTTGTTTGAACGAAATGATAATGGCGATGATCGCTTTGCCTATCCCTATCGTTTCCGCGGTACACAGTGTCGTTACTGGAGGCTCGTTGGCTTTTCTCTTGGCATCTGATCTGGTTATTGCTAGCCCTGAAACTCAAATTAAAGCACATTATTCATCAGCAGGCTTTAGCCCTGATGGTGGTTGGGCGACACTATTACCTTTATTAACTAATCAGCGCAAAGCGGCTGAATTTATTATGTTAAATAATACCTGTACTGCTGAAGAGGCTGAGCGTATTGGCTTGGTCAATTGTATTGTTGAACCTGATCAAGTTTTTGCTAAGGCACAAAAATGGGCCGATAAAATAGCTCAATCACCTAAAGGTACAATTCAAAAAACTAAAAAACTGTTGTGGGGTGACTTAGATCGTATTAAAGAGTTGCTTGATGCTGAATATAATGGTTTTATTGAGTTGAGCCAAACGGAAGAGGCTCGTCATGGCATAGCGCGCTTTTTATCTCAATTCACCCACTATCATAGTATAGAAGCATCAAGGCTGACATAACGTGATCTTTTTCAGCCAAATAAATATATCAAGGAATGGACTATGTACGCTATTGACTGGCTAGACAAGCAGGCGAAAATACGCCCTAACAAACTGGCATTGGTTGACGTTGCCACTAACCGTGAAGTGACTTACGCACAATTTAATGAACGAGCCAGCCGTTTCGCTGAATTCCTTATCAATGACTGGAAGTTAGACAAAGGTGACCGTGTTGCTGTTTTGGCACAAAATTCGTCAGATTACCTTGAAATGCTCTATGGCTGTGCCAAGGCAGGTATAGTGATGGTTTGTCTTAACTGGCGTTTGTCTGTTAATGAATTAGACTACATCATGCGTGATGCGCAGCCTGCGGGGCTAATTTTTTCTGCTGAATTTATTAAGGAAGGGCAGGAATTAGCTCGACTTTGTCAACTTGACAAGCTTATGCAAGTTGGTGCAGATAATATTGATAAAACACATGTTAATTATGAAGAGTGTTTAGCAAATGCCTCAGGGCAATTGCTTGTTATGAATAAAACCGAACTCACTGATACTTGGCATTTATTATATACCTCTGGTACCACAGGAAAACCAAAAGGTGTAATACAAACTTTTGCTATGGTGCTGTTTAATGCCGTAAATACACAGTTAGCTAACCAATTAAACCAAGATGATGTGTTTTTGAATGTATTACCCTTTTTTCATACCGGTGGTTTGAATTTATATACAAACCCAGTTATCCATGTTGGTGGTACTAACTACATAATGAATGCATTTGATGCGAAAAAAGCAATGGTATTACTTGCCAATAACATTACTTGCTTTTTTGGCGTACCTGCCATTTATTTGTTTATTTGTCAGCATGCAGATTTTAAAGAAATGAACTTTGATCAAGTGCGGCACTGGGGATGCGGAGGCTCTCCTATTGCCAATGCTTTGCTTGAGCAGTTTTTAGCAAAAGATATTGTCATTTGTTTTGGTTACGGCATGACAGAAACAGGGCCTCTGGTTTTCTTAACTGATGAAATTACAGCTAAAAATAAAATTGGTACCGTGGGTAAACCCGCATTACACGTTGAATGTAAAATTGTAAATGCTAATGGAGCCCCTCAAATAGCCAATGAATGTGGCACATTATTAATTCGTGGGCCATCTATCACCCCTGGTTATTGGCGCGCCGAAGAAGCGAGTCGCCAAGCTATTAATAGCGATGGCTGGTTAGATTCAGGGGATATTGCCTATTTCGATCAAGATGGTGACTTTTTTATTGTTGACCGAGCTAAAGATATGTTTATTTCAGGTGGTGAAAATGTTTATCCCGCTGAAATTGAAAATGTTATTGCAGAAATTGATGATATCGTTGATGTTGCTGTGATTGGTATTAATGACGACAGATGGGTTGAGGTTGGTAAAGCTATTTTAGTTAAAAAAAATAATTCAACGATTAATACAGCGGATATCACTGCTTATTGTAAACAGCGTTTGGCAGGTTACAAGGTGCCTAAAAGTTGTGAATTTATCGACATTATGCCTAGAAACGCAGCTGGAAAAATAGAAAAAACACAACTTAGAAAATTATACGGAGCTTAATATGCAATATCAGGTTGGACAAACGGTCGAATTTAAACGAGTATTTATGCAAAGTGATTATGATCGTTTTGCTGTATTAAGTGGCGATGATAACCCGATACATTGTGATCCTGAATTTGCAAAAAAATCTGCATTTGGTGGCACAGTTGCTCATGGTATGATGCTGTATAGCACTATCTGCAAAGGTTTGTCAGAATTAATTCCCGGGCCAAATATGGTGCAAATGGAGCAAGAATTGATGTTTCCAAATGGTACTTTTACCGATGAAGAAGTCACGATACGTTTAGAAATAACTGAAATTCATCCAGATCATTCGCTTGATATTGCCACGAATATTTTTAAATGGGATGCTCAAGACACGAAAGTTTTTGTAACTCAAGGACGCACCCGCGTTATGCCTGCGGCGCTTTAATATAAGGATTAAAAATGAGTGAATTACTAGAACATGAAACCCTTTGGCATTTGGCCGTAGGACAAACAGCAAGTGCATCACGTGTTTTCAGTGATAAAGACCTTGTAGAGTATAGTGATCTTACCGGAGATAAAAACCCAATTTTTCGTAGTGATAGCGAAGCTAAAAAGGTTAGTTTTGATCGAACAATAGTACCTTGGCCGCTATTAAGTGGTATGTTTTCAGATTTATTAGGAACCCAGCTACCTGGGCGTGGTACGGGTTGGCTAAAACAGAAAAATAGCTTTCCTAACGCAGCCTATCCAGGAGATACCATCACTGCCAAAGTTGAAATTGTGCGTATTCGGGCAGATAAAAAAATTGTTAATTTGAAAAGCACTTGTACAACCCAAGACGGTATTGTGGTTTGTGCTGGCGATACCTTAGTTTGGGTCGAAAACTTAGAAAATCAATCAGAGAAAAAATAAAAAATTTAAAAATAATATTAAATATCTTTATTATTATGCCGTTAAAGAATATATTCGCACATAATAAAAATATTTATAAAAACAAAAAAAATTGACTAAAATACGATATTGCTAAGAAGGCAAATTCGTTATTGATTAGCTTTCGTTATAAAGAGGTAGATTATGGGAATCCGCTCACGCATTGTTATATTGTCGATAGTACCAGTATTAGTATTTTCGCTTTATAGTTTGATTTCAACAATGTTAAATATGGACGACTTAAGTGATTATGTCAGTAAACGTACCTATGAAGATTTGCACGGATTAAAATCTGAAGCTGTTCGCTCTTATAGTGAGCTAGCATATACTGCAATCAAAGACATTTACGAAGGACCAAATGCAAACACACCCGAAGCTATCGCTGAAGCTATTGAACGTTTACGTTATTTAAAATACGGTGAAGAAGGTTATATCTTTGTCTACAACAGTAAAGGTGTACGTGTAGTAGAGGGGATTTCCTCTGAAGGTAATGGTCTGAATTACCGAGATTATAGGGATGAAAATGGTGATTATCCTATACGTGATTTAATTAAAGTAACACGAAGTGGAAATGGTTTTTTTACCTCGCATGAACTCAACTCTGCTGATAATAATGAAATACAACCTAAGCTCAGTTATGCCATGTATCTTGATAAATGGGATTGGCATTTAGGTACGGGTTTTTATATTGGCAATGTTTTTTCTGCAGTAGAAAAATCTGAACAAGCAGTCGCCAATGTTGCTAGTAATACACTTACTACTAGTGTACTCATCACTTTATTGATTTTAACTGCTGCAATTGCTGCTGTAATTTATTGCAACCGTAGATTGATCGCAGCCATTAAGAAAATTCAGCACATTATGGAAGGTCTTGCCTCAGGTGATGCAGATTTAACAAAGCGTATTGATATACAGGGTCGTCGTGATGAAGTTGCCCAAGCAAGTATTGCTTTTAATACGTTTATGGGCCGACTACAAAACATGATTAGTGATATTAGTAGCGTCTCTAAACAATTAGATGTTGAAGTCACTGAGATGGAGTCAAATGTAGCGGAAGCCCGTCAAATTATCAACGCGCAAACCGAAGATATGGACTTTACCGCTTCGTCAACTCACGAATTGCAAGGAGCGACAAATAATATTGCGCAAAATTCAGTTCAGGGAGCCGAAAATGCAGACCAAGCCAATCGTCAGTCAGAATCAGCACAAGAAACACTACAGCTTGCAACAGGTTCAGTTACTAGTTTAGTGGAACGTGTGAATTCAGCTTCAGATACCATCCAATGTCTGGTATCCGATGTTGAAAATATTTTTAATGTATTATCGGTGATCCAAGGCATTGCAGAGCAAACAAATTTACTCGCACTTAATGCTGCTATTGAAGCTGCTCGTGCGGGTGAGCAAGGGCGTGGTTTTGCTGTAGTTGCTGATGAAGTAAGAGGGCTGGCTGGCCGTACTCAGCAAAGTACTGAAGAAATTAATACTATGATTGCCAATTTACAAAATGCGGCTAGCGAAGCTGTATCTGTTATGGGGTCTTGTCGAGAGTTAGGCGATTCAACCTCGGCAGAATCACAAGTTGCACAAGACGCCATAGTGAAAATTATTGATCCTATTAGTCAAATCACACAAATGAACCATCAAATTGCCACCGCAGCAGAGCAGCAGACTCATGTGGTAAATGAAATTAATAATAAAGTACGAGCGGTGGCTGATATGTCTGGTCGTTCCAATGAGCTAGCAGAGAATAATGCAGCAGCGGGTGCTCGTATCAATGCATTGCAAGAAAAGTTAGCTGAAATGATTGCTCACCTGCGAACCTAGTTGTGTATTGAGTAACATTTTTTAAAATAGATGATAATTTATTTACGCTTTAATTATAACAAAGCTGTAATGACAGTAAATTAGGCTCTATAAGAAGCCTAGAGGGAAAGTATGAATATTCGTATACGTATAATGGCATTGGCTATGGTACCTGTGTTGGTATTTTCAATTTATAGTCTAATTTCGTCTATAATCGACATGGGCGATTTGAGTAATTACCTCGTAAAGGAGAGTCATAGCGATTTATATGCAGCTAAGTCAGAGCAAATACGCTCTTATACTGAGCTGGCTTATACCTCTATTCAATCCATCTATGAAGGGCCTGATGCACATACCCCTGAAGCAAGAGAGCGTGCAGCACAGAAGTTACGTCAACTTAGATATGGCAAGGCGGGATACGCTTTTGTTTATAACTCGGATGGTGAACGCAAAATATATGGTTCGTATACTGATGGTATCGGAGACAGTTTTTATAATCTAAAAGATAAAAATGGCCTTTATATTGTCCGTGAATTGATTAAGGCTACCACCAAGGGAGATGGTTTTTTTACCTATCACAGGACAAATCCAGGTAATAATAACAAAGTAGAGCCTAAATTAAGTTATGCGATTTACCTTGAAAAATGGGACTGGCATCTGGGTACAGGGACTTATATTAATGATGTGACTTCAGCGGTAGAAAATACCGAAAATGCAATTGATGATGTCTTAGAGCGTAACTTTATTGGCAATATTGTATTGACATTAATATTACTCATTGCATCGGCATTGTTAGTATTATTTAGCAGCCGAGTACTGATTTTTGCAATTAATCAAATTCAATATACTATGGAAGACTTAGCTTCTGGCGATGCAGATTTAACTAAACGAATTGATATAGAAGGTGATGATGAAATAGGCCAAGCTGCACTAGCTTTTAATACCTTTATGGAGCGCCTGCAGATCATGATGCGAGATATCGGCAATGTTTCTCGTGAATTGAATACAGAAGTAATGCAGATGCAAGCTAATGCTACCGAGGCTAGCCAAATAGTCACAGAACAAATGCAAGAGATGAGCTTTACTGCCTCATCAACTAATGAACTACAAGATGCCACTAATAATATTGCTAAAAATGCAGTTCAAGGAGCAGAAAATGCTGATCAAGCGAATGGCCAATCTGAGCAAGCTCAACAAGTACTGATGAATGCTACTGGTTCGGTAAGTGCTTTGGTTGAAAAAATTAAAACAGCCTCAGTTACTATTGAAAGTCTAGTTTCTGATGTAGAGAAAATTTTTGATGTGCTGTCGGTGATCCAAGGTATTGCAGGGCAGACTAATTTATTGGCACTAAATGCAGCGATAGAAGCTGCACGTGCTGGCGAACAAGGGCGAGGTTTTGCTGTAGTTGCCGACGAAGTACGAGGTCTTGCTGGACGCACTCATCAAAGCACTGAAGAAATAAATACTATGATTGGCAATTTACAAAAAGCAGCTAGTGAAGCGGTATCAGTGATGAATTATTGTCGTGATTTAGGTAATTCAACCTCTGAACACTCACAGGCATCTATGGACGCAATTGAGCAAGTTATTGTACCAATAACTCAAATAACTCAAATGAATCACGCTATCGCGGCCGCAGCTGAAGAACAAACTCATGTAGTAACTGAAATTAATCGCAAGGTTAGTGCGGTTTCAGATACGTCTATTCGTTCTAATGAGCTTGCACAAAATAATGCTTTAGCATCTAATCGCATTAATTCACTACAAGAAAAACTGGCTAATATGGTGGCGAAGTTACGAATTTAATAGTGAGTAGTTACTTGTGTTAAGGTCAGGTCAAAATCAATTGACTCTGACTTTGATGAGTCCAAAACTGGTTAATCATCACCATCGAATTTAAAACACAATTCTATAGTGTTATTGTTATGAATAGTTTACGAGTGACTTTTGCCCGTACAAAAGCAGCAAAAATGCATGATTTTTCATTATTTTTCATTATTTTTCCTTATGGCTGAATTGATTCGAATTCAATATGGCAAGGAAATATCGCAAAACCGCTACAGAATTACCACAAAGTAATCACAATATATCCATGATGATAGATTAATAATTGACCACTGTTTTTTTATTGATGGCAGCGTTAACAAATTCATTTAAAAATACCACTCTTACACAATTAAAAAACATTATTTTGTGCAATAATTGCGTGCGCAGTTTATTCATAACGTAAAAATAGTTTTGCGATGATGTCGAAATAAGCTGAATAATTAAAATAATGGAGTACATATGTATTTTAAAACGTTCGTTGCTGCACTTTGCCTATCGGCGAGTACCAGTTCTTTAGCAACATCTTTCAACCCGTTAGATTTCCCCTCACTTTTTGGTGATTATAATATTAAACAAACTTATGGTGCTCAAAGCGCTGATTTATTGAATTCACCTGTGGGTATCGTTGAAGGCAGCAACGGCAACTATTTTGTTGCTGACACTGGCAATGGCATTATTCGTAAATACAACGCCGACGGTGAGCAAATTGCTATTTTAGGCTCGGAAGGTAATGGCCAAGGGCAACTTAATGCCCCGATGGATATTAGTATCAGTAATGGCTTATTATACATTCCTGAATTAGGATCTGAACGCGTTACGGTTATGGATGAAGACGGTAACTTTGTACGTACTATCGGCGAAGGCGATCTTGAAGGTCCTCGTGGTGTTTGGATCGAAAACAATGGCGATGTAACCGTACTTGATGAATTTGGTCACCGACTTGTTAAATATACAGCCCAAGGTCAACGAATTAGCGAATGTAGTGACGGGTTATCAACTATGGGCTACGTTGACGATATTATTAAAGTTGGCGGTAATTATTTGATTACCGAAGCAACTTTAGGTTATGTTGTTGAAATCGGTAATGATTGTGGTTTAGTTGCAGTACACGGTAATTATGGTGCTGGTGAAGGGCAATATAATTTACCACGCGGTATTAATACGGATGGTGAATTTATTTATGTCACTGATACTGGCAACAACCGAGTGCAAAAATTTGATCTTGATATGCAATTTATTGAATTCATTGGTGTTGGCCAACTATTGGGACCAAACCAGATCATCAAACATTCTAATGGTAGCTATATTGTTACTAGTACAGCAAACCACCAATTAAAATACTTTAACCCTGCAGCGCCTGGCGTTACCACTAAAGTTATTGGTAACCCTCGTTCAGCTGACGGCGTATTAGCAAATCCATCAGGTACCGACGTCGATACTTGGAAACAAGAGCTTTATGTTGCTAACGCATTCAACCATCGTATCGATATTTTTGACCTAAATACTGGCGAGTTCAAGCGTAGTTTTGGTCAACTAGGCTTTGGTTTTGTGCCTGGTGATATGCTAGCGCCACAAGATGTTTTAGTACTAAAAGATAAGATATTAGTCACTAACCGTTTTCTTAATAAAATCAGTGTGTTTGATAAACAAGGCGTTGAGTTAAGTACTTTTGGTAGTGCCGGTAGCGCGCTAGGTGAATTCAATCAACCTTATGGTATTACTGATGATTTATTCGGTAATATCTACGTGGTTGACTTTGGTAATAACCGTTTGCAAAAATTTGATAAAGATTTCAATGCTGTTTGGACTACATCTGGCTTTGGTGCTGGCCCTGGTCAAATGTGGGCACCTATTCGAGCAGCTGTCACCTATGACGGTCGTGTACTAGTAACCGATGCTTACAATAACCGTGTGCAAGTTTTAGAAGCGGCAACTGGTGAATACCTAACAAGTTTTGGTGAGTTTGGTGAAGCGCCAGGCAAACTTTCATTACCGTTTGGTGTTGCATTAGATCCACTTAACCAAGTGGTATTGGTGACTGAAGTAGCAAATAATCGCGTCAGTGTCTTTAAATTGCATGATTTCAGCTTTGTTAAAACAGTGGGTCAGCTTGGCTCTCGTGAAGAAGATCTATTCTTCCCGTATGAGATAACGCATTGTAAATCAATTAACCAATACTGTATTTCTAGTGCCGTGATCAACGATGTTAAGCGTATTCGCATCTTCAATTATTAATTGATTTTGTTACTTAGTTAACGAATTTATTAACAACTACCGGCCAAACAATTTAACTGCTGTTTGGCCGTTTTTTTATCTGAACTAAACCGATGGTATTACTACATCAACAGTTAAAACGACGATAGAATTTAACTATCAGCAATAAATTCTTTGCTTAAATATTTTACTTCTTTCTATAGCCTCTTTGTTAGAATTAACAAGAAAAGCCGTTCCAAATTGAATAAAAGTAAGTTTCTCAATAGAGATTAATAAATAACCTTTATGCTATAGATATTTCAGACTACAGCTAGAAAAAATTAATCAGCTTAGCTAGTACTGTCTTTTGTTGCTCTTCAGTTCTGGATATTTGTTGTAACCAAAAGAGCGTACATATATAAAAATCTACTGGCGTAAATTCATCTCTTCAGGTAATAAAATAAAGTTATCCTCAACATAAAATTGTTCGGCGCTACAGCTTTGCCACCAGTGTTGCCAAGAGGAATAATCGTTTGAATATTCGGTGCTTTCTTGTGTCTTTGGTATAGTTAATAAAGCATTAGCGGCAAGTGGTTTACTTAAACAGCCAGTTGAAATTAAGCGCCCATATGGAGAGCGGCGTTTGATCATTTGTGGCATGAGTTTAGCTGGATCGTCAAGACCCATACTACCAACGAGCTCATAAAAGCTGGTCAAGGTATTATCATGAAAATTTTTCACTCGGTCGCTTTTATCAACAAGGTCAATAGCCTTACTTCTTGCAGGATCTTGGGTCGCAATACCTGTAGGACAAAGATTGTTATTACAGTGTTTTGACTGCACACAGCCTAACGCAAGCATCATGGTACGTGCAGCATTAACTAAGTCAGCACCGAGGGCTATTTTTGATAATAAATCGAAACTTGTGGCGGTTTTCCCTGATGCTATAATGCGTATTTGGTCGCGTAAACCGACACCAATTAACGCATTATGAACAAAGTTAACCGCCTCTAAACATACCATGCCTAAACGGTTGGTGAATTCTATGGGTGCAGCACCCGTACCACCTTCAGCGCCATCTACCGTAATGAAATCAGGTGCGATTCCTGTTTCAAGCATTGCTTTACATATACTAAGAAACTCTGCGGGATTACCAATACAAAGTTTAAAACCAACGGGTTTTCCTCCGCTCAGCTCTCTTAATTTTTTGACAAAACTTAGCAATGCTTTTGGTGATGTACACTCAGGGTTTACTGCAGGAGAAACACAGTCCCTATCAAGAGGGATATTACGAATATTAGCAATTTCTTGCGTTATTTTTGCTTTCGGTAAAACACCACCATGACCGGGTTTAGCACCTTGGCTTAACTTAATTTCAATCATTTTAATTTGTGATTTAGTGGCGGTAATCGTAAAACGTTCTTCATCAAAGTTACCTTGATGATCACGACAACCAAATAAACCAGTACCTATTTGCCAAACAATATCACCTTCATGTTTTAAATGATAAGGGCTAACACCACCTTCACCAGTATTATGATAACAGCCTGATTTTTTTGCGCCTAAGTTGAGTGCTGCAATAGCATTTGAGCTCAATGAGCCAAAACTCATGGCAGAAATATTTAAATAGGAGGCTTGGTAAGGTTGACTACAATCTTTGCCACCAATTGAGATACGTTTAGCTTCATTGGTAATGGCTTTAGGTGCGAGGGAATGCCATAAACTTAAATAATTTTCAGCTAGTAAATCTCGTTGCGTACCAAAAGCGACAGTATCACGAACGTTTTTTGCTCGTTGATAAACTAAGGTACGTTGTTCGCGGTTAAAAGGGCGTTCTTCGGTGTCATTAGCAATAAAATATTGCTGTATTTCTACGCGGTATGACTCTAAGAAATAGCGTAAGTAAGCCACTACAGGATAAAGTCTATTAAGATTGTGTTTACTAAAGTTAAGATCGTAATAACCAATTAAGCTATAGGCTAGTGTAAAAAGGAACAACAATGAACTGAGCCAACTCGCTGTTTGACTCATTAATATAAGAGCGCTGATATTACCTATAGTGGCAATAAACCAATAAACCTTTTGCATTATAGTCATGTTGCTTCCTTTCTTATTATGTTGTGCGCTCGCTCGACTTTTTATTGCATAATTTGTAACGGTAAGACTATAAACAATAACGCTGTATCATTTGTGTTAGTAACTTTTCGGTTTTAGTTATTTCGCTGTGTGCTATAAACTCATTAGGTTGATGGGCTTGCTCGATGGAGCCTGGACCTAAAACAATAGTTTGGCAGCCAAGTTTCTGGATATAAGGTGCTTCAGTAGCGTAGTTTACTGCGCAGCAAGAGTGACCACTAATTTCTTCAGCGATATCTATAAAACTTTCCTTCGTTGAATCACTTAATTTTTTTTGTTCAAAACTAGGTGAGCTAGGGTGCATTTCTTCAAAGGTAATACGGCCAGGATAGATCTCTGCCAATGGTTTTAATGCGGTAGATAACCAGTTAATTAATTCTTCATCTTTCATCAGGGGTAAAGAGCGTAAATCAATGTCTAAATGACAATGGCCACAAATGCGATTAGCATTATCACCACCGGAAATAGCACCAAAATTTAACGTTGGTGCAGGTACGTCAAACGCTTCATTTTTATAATTCAGTGCAAATTTTTCTTGGAGTTCAATTAATTGACCAATAACTTTGTACATTATTTCAATTGCATTAATACCCAAACTCGGTTTACTTGAATGTCCTGATTTACCTTCGACACTTATTCGATGCGAC
This sequence comes from Colwellia sp., assembly GCA_033852215.1. Lineage (GTDB taxonomy): Bacteria > Pseudomonadota > Gammaproteobacteria > Enterobacterales > Alteromonadaceae > Colwellia. The sequence goes on from JAWSUX010000003.1 coordinate 13,492, forward strand.
ATGTGACCTTTATGCATTACCACGGGCACCAAACCTGTAGGCTCACCAATAATAGCAACGTCAGGTTTAATAGCTTGGTTCTTGGCAAAAAAACGTGCGCCTGCCATGGTCGTTTCTTCGTCGGCAGTTGCTAAAATATATAACGGTTTTTTTAATTGTTTAGCCGTTAACCCTTTTGTCACTTGTAATATAAAAGCAAAAAATCCTTTCATATCACAAGTACCTAAACCGAAAAATTTATCATCTTGGTTTAATACTTTATGAGGNNTCTGATTGCCAACGATTTTCATCAAAGGGTACAGTATCGCTGTGACCTGCCAATAATAAGCCACCTTCGCCAGTGCCTAGTTTAGCGAGCAAGTTAAATTTATTTTTTGTTTCAGGCACGGGTTGTACTTCAATGCTAAAACCTAATTGTTCGAACCAAGTTGCAAGTAACTGAATAACTTCTTTATTGCCTTGATCCCAACTTACCTGAGTTGAACTTATAGAAGAGCAAGCAATTAATTGTGTTAGGCTTTGACTGAAGTTAGGCAGTTTGTGCATGGAGTCTCTCTAAATCTCGAATTAATACTAAATAGTTATGCTTAAATGTTGCATAACTACCCATTAAGTGTTAGTTTACTATGCTAGTGTAATTAACATGTTCCTATAAGGCTACTTCAAAAATGACAAAGGCTATATCCGATTCGAATAACAGTGTGAAAAAAGTTGCTGTAATAGGTGCTAGTGGCTATGCAGGAGCCGAATTAATTGGCTTACTTTGTCAGCATGATGGCGCGTCTATCGAGCACTTGGTCGTTTCTGAAAACTCTAGTTCTGAAGGCAAGTTATTCAGTGAATTACATGGCCGTTTTCAGGGCGTTTGTGATTTACCCTTAACCGCTTTCTCTCAAACTTGGTTTGATGAATATGCCGCGACGCTTGATGTGGTTTTCTTTGCTACGCCACATGAATTTAGTGCTGATTGGGCACAAGCTTTTGTTGAAGCAGGGGTTAATGTATTTGATTTGTCGGGCGGTTTCAGACTTAAAGATGCACAAGATTATCCGAAATATTATGGTTTTGAGCATGCTAATACAGATGCGTTAGCGGGTGCTGAGTACGGTTTAGCTGAGTGGCAACAAGCTGAGATAGCAAAAGCGAAATTAATTGCAGTGCCAGGTTGTTACCCAACGGCTAGCCTACTTTGTTTAAAACCAATCACGAGTAACAATTTTCATATTGAAAACTCATTGATTGTTATTAATGGTATTAGTGGTGTGACAGGTGCCGGCAGAAACGCTTCATTAGCGACAAACTTTAATGAAGTCAGTTTGAAAGCTTACAATATTTTACTACACAGGCATCAACCAGAAATATCACAAGAAGCGCATGCAGAAGTGATTTTCAACCCGCATTTAGCACCTTATAAAAGAGGTTTAATGGCGACAGTTACTTTGCAATTAAAGCCAGAAGTTAGCGCCAAACAAGTGGATGAAGCTTTTGGGCAAGCTTATAATGACAAACCTTTGGTAAGAATAGTTAAGTCTTGGCCTGAAATAGTCAATGTCGCTTATACACCTTTTGCTGACGTGCATTGGAAATTAGATGAAGAAAAACATGTGCTTGTAATGAGTTGTGCTATCGATAATTTATTAAAGGGTGCGGCATCACAAGCATTGCAGTGCTTTAATATTTCTCAATGTTTGCCAAGTGAATACAGCTTGATTAACCTAAATTGTTGTAAGTAACCAAGGGAAATTATATGAATAAGCCATTAGTTATTAAGATAGGCGGTGCAATTCTTGAGCATGATTCAGCGCTTAAGGCATTATTAGTTGTTATCTCTAACTTACATAACAAGCAGGTTGTGCTTGTGCATGGCGGAGGATGTGTTGTTGATGAAATGTTAGCACAAGCAGGTTTTACCACGACAAAAAAACATGGTTTAAGAGTTACGCCTAAAGATCAAATAGGCTTAATTAGCGGCGCACTCGCCGGTACTGTTAATAAAACTATTGTGGCTACAGCAAATAGTATGCAATTAGCAACAGTAGGTTTATCACTAAATGATGGTGATATGATCGCTTGTACTTTATCAGAGCAAGACCTTGGAGAAGTTGGCATTCCTAAACCTAACAATAGTAAGATACTTGATAGCTTACTTACGGCTAAATTTTTACCTATTATCTCTTCTATTGGTGCATTGAAAAATGGTAATTTAGTCAACGTTAATGCTGATGATGCCGCTGTGGCCATTTGTCAGTTATTAAATGCAGAGTTATTATTGTTAACTGACGTTAATGGTGTCAAAGGCAGTGACGGTGAATATCTTACTTCTCTTAATAATGAACAAGCGAAAAACTTGATATCACAAGGTGTTATTGCTGGTGGTATGACAGCTAAAGTTAATGCGGCTTTGCATGCAGCCAAACAATTACGACGAAGTATCGCGGTTGCCAGTTGGCAGTCGCCAGAGCAAATTACGCAATTACTCAAGGGTCAGGGCATTGGTACACAAATACAACCTGACTAACGATCTAGAAATTAATAACGTAGAAGAAAATACTTATGTCGAATATAAATAACTTAGCTAACTTTTTAGCAGATGATCAATTAGATAAAAACCAATTATTAGCTTTAATTGAGTTAGCAATAAAGATTAAAGCCAACCCTGATGATTACAGCCAAGCACTGGCGGGCAAGTCAGTGGCAATGATTTTTGAAAAACCATCACTCAGAACTCATGTTAGTTTTGATATGGGCATTAACAAGTTAGGCGGACACGCACTGTACTTGGGTCAACAAAATGGCAAACTTGGTGAGCGTGAACGAGTAAGTGATTATGCCAAAAATTTATCTTGTTTTGCTGATTTGATTGTTGCACGTGTATTTAGCCACGACTCTATTCAAGGTTTAGCAAAACATGCGAGCGTGCCTGTAATAAACGCTTTGTGTGATTTATACCACCCATGCCAGGCATTAGCTGATTTTGTTACCTTGCAAGAAAGTTTGTCTGCGTTAGGTAAAAGTAAGTTAACCGAAGTGAAACTGGCTTATGTAGGTGATGGTAATAATGTTTCTAACTCACTAATGTTGATGGCGGCAACACTCGGTGTCGACTTTACTTTAGTTACACCTACAGGTTACGAAGCACAAGCTGATATGCTTGAAAAAACTCAGCAGCTTGCGGCTATATCGGGTAGTAAATTTAGCGCAACAACAGATATTAATGTGATTGGAAAGCAAGATGTTATCTATACAGATACATGGATTTCAATGGGTGATGAAGATGTTAGCAAAAAAGCTGAAATTTTAGCGCATTTTTCTGCTTATCAAGTAAACCATGCTTTAATGGCAAGTACAGAAGCTAGCATTGTATTACATTGCCAGCCTGCACATTTAGAAGAAGAAATAACAACTGAGCTATTTGATAGTGATATGGCTAAAGTTTTTCAACAAGCGGAAAACAGAATGTGGGCGCAAAATGCCGTGTTAGTAACCTTATTTAGCGAGTAACGATTATCTTTTTGTTATTTAGCCCAATTTAAGCGTCAAAAGTACTCATTGACTACCGTCAACTCCGTGCTTTTTTCTTTAAATTGAACTAACTATCTTCAAGCTAAAACGCTACTACAATAATCATTATATTTATTAAGAAATAATTTAACCAAATTTAGAGAACAAAATTATGAGTATTCAAAAGAAACAAATTAAAAAAGTCGTTTTAGCTTATTCTGGCGGTTTAGATACGTCAGCGATCATTCCATGGTTAAAAGAGAATTACGATAACTGTGAAGTTATTGCTTTTTGTGCTGATGTTGGTCAAGGCGAAGAAGAATTAGTTGGCATTAAAGAAAAAGCCATCGCTTCAGGTGCTTCTGAATGTTACGTAGCAGATCTTAAAGAAGAATACGTTAAAGA
>JAWSUX010000382.1:0-8720 GCA_033852215.1 Colwellia sp.
ACGCGACCATGGCGTAACAATGTTGACCGTAGGTCAATATTTACAACCCAGTAAAGATCATCTACCTGTAGAACGTTATGTGCATCCTGATGACTTTGCCATGTTACAAAAAGAAGCCGAAAAAATGGGCTTTGAACATGCTGCATGTGGACCTCTTGTTCGTTCAAGTTACCATGCTGACAAACAGGCTGCCGGTGAAGAAGTAAAGTAAATCAATCAGCTATGATCTCTTTTATATTACTCGTTTCAAGGTGCTAACAGGAGTACATAAAAACAAATGCTAGCACCTATTAGTGGGAGCTGGCATTTTTTGTTTATAGTCCTAGCTTCAAGCAAGTCTAACTGCAATTTTTCAAACATAACCGCTGAAAAATTTTTAGATCTGCTTTAACAAACACAATACGTCATAGCATTAACTGAGTTAACATCTGTAGGCTTAGTTAACTTTATATTTTTTAAACTGGTATTTCTTAACGACTGGGCCGCCCATACTATCAGCCTCGATGCATGCTCCAACTAGAAGCTGAGTGCAGCACGGAGAGGTTTCTATACACGTTCATTATATATGTCTTATATAAAGGCACAGTTAATCATAAAAGATTAACCAGTGCCGTTTAGTTATCATTGTTATTATGATGTGTTTTTTGAACTACTCTCAAACTTAAACTCTAGTAGATGAGGTTTATACCTGCGATCATTAAAAATGCTTGACTTTATCTTCAATGATCACAGATATAATTAGCAATTTTATTACCTGTGCAAGCTATACTCTTATTATTGCCCCCCTAAACATAATAATTTGATGTGAAATTCACTTGAACAAACAGGTTAAAAATCATGCTGAATTTAATGTAGCTCCCCGCTAGATGAATACATTTTCAGCAAACAAACAAAAAAATCATTTATTTTTACTTTTTGTGTTGACACTTATCCAACAGGTCTTTAATATTCCGCCACGTTGTTAGCCAAGACGGTTAGCAAGCGATTCCCCAATAGCTCAGTTGGTAGAGCGATGGACTGTTAATCCATGTGTCACTGGTTCGAGCCCAGTTTGGGGAGCCACATATTTACTTCATAATAAACAGAAGTTAAAAAAGTTTATTCCCCAATAGCTCAGTTGGTAGAGCGATGGACTGTTAATCCATGTGTCACTGGTTCGAGCCCAGTTTGGGGAGCCACATTTAAAAAAGAGTGATTGTGTTAAGAGTTATAGAGCGATGACTGTACTCTCTTTAATAAGCATGTGTCACTGATTGGTTTTTCGAGCCAAGTTTGGAGAGCCACACATTTACTTCATAATAAACAGAAGTTAAAAAAGTTTATTCCCCAATAGCTCAGTTGGTAGAGCGATGGACTGTTAATCCATGTGTCACTGGTTCGAGCCCAGTTTGGGGAGCCACATATTAAAAACCTGCTTATTGCAGGTTTTTTTCCCTCAAAATTTCTACTTTACATAGAACACTAGACTGCTCCCCGTATCTGTCCTGTCTATTTTGTGAAAGTAAGTCACTAGTTCATTAAACATCGAAGACAGAGGTATAAATATTTTGATATATATCATCTTGCTGCAATTGTTATATCAATATAAAACAACACATATAAAAAAGCCCTGCTTAATTAAAACAGGGCTTTATAGTAGAAAATACACAATTACTTTTCAGTAATTAACTCTTGCTTGTTTTCATAATTAATGACTAACTCATCTTTTTTAACTATAACTTTAGCCACGCCACCATGAGTCAATTCTCCAAAGAGTAATTCATTAGCAAGTGCTTTCTTCAAGTGCTCTTGAATTAAACGTGCCATAGGTCTAGCACCCATCGATTTATCATAACCATGTTCCGCCAACCAAAGTTTAGCCTCTTTACTTAACTCTAGTGAAACACCCTTTTCATCTAACTTCGCTTGTAGTTCAACAATGAATTTATCAACAACTTGCTGAATAACGACATGATCTAAATGATTAAACCAGACAATATTATCAAGACGGTTTCTAAACTCTGGTGAAAATACTTTATTAATTTCACTCATGGCATCTAGACTATTATCTTGCTGTTTAAAGCCAATAGACTGCCTTACAGTCTCTTGAACGCCAGCATTGGTCGTTAGTACTAAAATAATATTTCTAAAGTCAGCTTTGCGGCCGTTATTGTCCGTTAGTGTACCGTGATCCATCACTTGCAATAAAATATTGTAAACGTCTTCATGGGCCTTTTCAATTTCATCGAGTAAGACTACTGCATGGGGATGCTTTAATACCGCATCAGTTAATAAACCGCCCTGCTCATAACCCACATACCCAGGAGGAGCGCCAATTAAACGACTAACTGCATGTTTTTCCATGTACTCTGACATATCAAAACGTAATAACTCGACACCTAAGGTTTTTGCTAGCTGTTTAGTCACTTCAGTTTTACCTACACCTGTAGGGCCTGCAAATAAAAATGATCCTACCGGTTTTTCTTCTTCTCCAAGGCCTGCACGCGATAAGCGAATAACTGACGTTAACTCTTCAATTGCTTTATCTTGACCAAAAACCACCAGTTTCAAATTACGATCTAGATTTTTAAGGCTATCTTTTTCCGTTGATGACACTGATTTTTCCGGTATACGTGCCATTCTGGCGACAATACTTTCAATATCAGTATTATTGATTACTTTTTTACGCTTATTCGGTGCTACTAGCTGTTGCTTTGCGCCCGCCTCATCAATAACATCAATAGCTTTATCAGGTAAAAAACGTTCATTAATATATTTTGCAGATAATTGTGCCGCGGCATGTAAGGCCTTACTGGTATAGCGAATACCATGGTGACTCTCATACTTATCTTTCAAGCCTTGCAATATTTTCGTCGTATCCGCAACACTTGGCTCAGCAATATCAATTTTTTGAAAACGTCTAGCAAGTGCTCGGTCTTTTTCAAAAATACTTTGATACTCTTGATACGTTGTAGAACCCAAACAACGTAATTTACCACCTGATAGTAATGGTTTAATTAGGTTTGAAGCGTCCATCATACCGCCAGAAGCTGCACCTGCACCAATGATAGTATGAATTTCATCGATGAATAATACCGCATTATCATCAGCTTCAAGCTCTTTTAATAAAGATTTAAAGCGTTTTTCAAAATCACCTCGGTATTTTGTCCCCGCAAGTAACGCTCCCATATCTAAAGAGTAAATAGTCGCATTTGCTAAAAACTCTGGTACTTTTTCATCAACAATTAAGTTAGCAAGCCCTTCAGCGATAGCCGTTTTTCCTACACCGGCTTCACCAACAAATAGCGGGTTGTTTTTTCTTCGACGGCTCAATACTTGTAAAGTACGCTCAAGCTCATTATCACGGCCAATGAGCGGGTCAATGTTACCTTTTAGTGCTTCCTCATTTAAATTAACGGCAAAATTGTCTATTGTACGAGGCTCTTCTTCTGCGGTCTGTTCTATATCTAAAGGGCGAACAGAGTCTGCATTATCAATTTTGGCTATACCATGAGAAATATAGTTAACAATATCAAGGCGACTAATATCAGATTTTTTCAAGATGTAAGCCGCTTGTGATTCTTGCTCACTAAAAATTGCAACGAGAACATTTGAGCCACTTACTTCGCTTTTCCCTGATGACTGCACATGAAACACAGCACGTTGTAAAACTCGTTGAAAGCCAAGTGTTGGTTGTGTCTCTCGTTCTTCCTCACCTACAGGGATCATCGGGGTCGTTTCACTGATGAAATCTAATAGACTTTTACGTAGTTGAGTTAAGTCTGCACCACAAGCAGCTAATACATCGATTGCAGCGGGGTTATCTAACAACGCTAGCAATAAATGTTCAACAGTCATAAACTCATGACGAGACTCTTTAGCTTGACGGAAGGCTAAGTTAAGCGAGATTTCTAAATCTTTATTTAGCATAGGTATTTCCCCTTTACAAATTTATGCTTTTTCTGAAACACACCTTAGTGGGTGCTCATGCTCAAAAGCAAAACGGACAACATGATCTACTTTCGTCTCTGCAATATCTGCAGTAAATGTGCCACAAAGGCCTTTACCTTGGTTATGAACTTTTAACATAATACCGGTTGCTTGCTCTTCATTTTTTTGAAAAAATTTACGCAATACCTCAACAACAAAATCCATAGGTGTATAGTCATCATTGAGCAAAAAAACATGGTACTTAGCAGGCTCTTTTAATACGTCTTTAACTTCTTCTTCAACTACACTTTGGTTATCAAACGACTCTTTCTGATTGCTCATATCTTTATCTTAGTCTCTACTTTTCATTTTTGCTGTAACTTTTCATACAATAAATCATAAATAACTAGTAATTATTAGACTTTTTAACTTGACTAATTCTAATATTTATCTAGGATTCTATATGTGACTATTTTTTAGTCGCTTTATTTACAAATAACTTGTTATCTGTGTTTATACTTTTTTTAGATTATCTAGATAGGATCTGAATAGCCTAAAATAACAAGTAGAACATAATTAAATTCGTAAGGATATAGAAGGAAGTAGATGTATGGCTCACGGTACAGTTAAATGGTTCAATAATGCAAAGGGGTTTGGCTTTATTCGTCCTGAGAGTGGCGGTGAAGATATTTTCGCTCACTATTCAACAATTGAAATGGATGGTTACCGGACATTAAAAGCAGGACAGGATGTTAATTACGAACTAAATGAAGGCCCCAAAGGACACCATGCGGCAAGCATTAAACCAGCAGATGGCGAAATAGAATAAATAATATTCCATCAGTATTAATAGACTTGGTTTAATATAAGTCACAAATAAAAAAACACAGCCGATAAGCTGTGTTTTTTATATTTAGTTCTCACTACAAAATTTTATATCAGTAAATAGCAAATAAAATGGTCATCATTTTACATATGATCAACTACATGTGATCAATAATACAGTCACCAAAAGCAGAACAAGTCACCAACGTGGCATCATCCATTAAACGCTCAAAATCGTAAGTAACTGTTTTAGCACCGATAGCGCCCGACATACCTTTTAATAATAAATCAGCGGCTTCAACCCATCCCATATGCCTAAGCATCATTTCAGCTGATAATATTACCGACCCTGGATTAACCTTATTCTTACCTGCATATTTAGGCGCCGTACCATGAGTTGCTTCAAAAATAGCGATTTCATCATTTAAATTAGCTCCTGGCGCAATACCAATACCACCAACTTGGGCTGCTAGGGCATCAGATAAATAATCACCATTTAAATTTAATGTTGCAATGACACTGTATTCTGCGGGACGAAGTAATATTTGTTGCAACATCGCATCAGCAATAACATCTTTGATAATAATTTCTTTACCTGTCTTAGGGTTTTTAAATGAGCACCATGGACCACCTTGAATCAATTCAGCACCAAATTCATTATGTGCTAATTGGTAACCCCAATCTTTAAAAGCTCCCTCAGTAAATTTCATAATATTACCTTTATGTACTAAGGTAACTGAGTCTCTATTATGATCAATAGCATACTGAATTGCTTGGCGAACTAAACGTTCTGTACCTTCTTTCGACACAGGTTTAATACCAATACCACAGTTTTCAGTAAAACGAATATTGGTAACACCCATTTCTTGTGTTAAAAAGTCAATCATTTTAGCGGCATCATCACTACCCGCTTGATATTCGATACCAGCATAAATATCTTCAGTATTTTCCCTGAAAATAACCATATCAACTTCAGAAGGTTTTTTTACTGGGCTTGGCACACCAGTAAACCACTGTACTGGACGTTGACAAACGTACAAATCAAGCACCTGTCTTAACGCTACATTCAATGAGCGCATACCACCGCCTACTGGCGTTGTTAATGGTCCTTTAATACCAACCTTATACTCTTTAAACATATCAAGTGTTTCGTCTGGTAACCAAGTCTCACTATCATAAACTTGAGTCGCTTTTTCTCCAGCATAGACCTCCAGCCATGAAATGCTTCGATCGCCACCATAAGCTTTTTCTACTGCGGCATTCACGGCTTTGATCATAGGCGGGGTTACATCCACACCAATACCGTCACCTTCAATAAAGGGAATAATAGGGTTGTTTGGTACTGATAACTTACCATTAACAATGGTGATTTTTTCACCTGAACTTGGAATAGAGATGTGGCTAGTCATAAAGCATGCTCCTAATTGTCATAAAAAAACTTATTGCTTCTTCTAAAATAAAACAAATTTCTATCAACACTAATAACCTTGCCGTGATATTTACTATTTGTAAAATTAATAAAAATCTTTCAGGTTAAAGCTTCATAGACCTTTCAACTGATTCTACAGCTAAATAACACGTATAAAAGGGTTATTCTCTTGTATTTTACCCTTTTACAGCAATATTCACTGCGAATAAAGTTATTTATTTAGCTTACAATAAAGCAGATAAAATAGTGTTTAACGTATTACTTGGACGCATTGCTCTTTCAGCTAAGGCAACATCCGCAAAATAATAACCATCAATATCCATTGCAGGACCTTGAACACTATTTAATTCACTCACAATTTTATCTTCTTGCTTAGCTAATGCTTGTGCAATACCAGTAAAACTTTCTTTAAGCTCGTTATTAGCTGTTTGCTCGGCTAAAGACTGCGCCCAGTACATTGCAAGATAGAAATGACTACCCCTGTTGTCTAATTCACCTACTTTACGCGATGGTGACTTATTTTTATCTAAGAATATACCTGTCGCTACATCTAAGGTATCAGCGAGCACTTGTGCTTTAGCATTGCCCGTTGTTACAGCAACATGTTCTAGTGAAGCAGCTAGCGCTAAAAATTCACCTAATGAATCCCAACGTAAATGATTCTCTTTCTCAAATTGTTGTACATGTTTAGGCGCTGAGCCACCTGCACCTGTTTCAAACAAGCCACCACCGTTCATTAAAGGTACAATGGATAACATTTTAGCACTTGTTCCTAATTCTAAAATTGGGAATAAATCAGTTAAATAGTCACGTAATACATTGCCCGTTACAGAAATAGTATCTTCGCCTTTTGCACAGCGCGCTAAAGTAAACTCACAAGCTTCTACAGGCTCTAAAATTTGAATATCTAACCCTGTTGTATCGTGATCTGCTAAATAGGTATTTACCTTTTTAATCATTTGCGCATCATGGCCACGATTTTCATCTAACCAAAATATTGCAGGAGTACCTGATGCTTTAGCACGGATAACCGCTAATTTAACCCAATCTTGAATTGGTGCATCTTTAGCCTGACACATTCTGAATATATCACCTTCAGATACAGTATGTTCTATTAGGGTTTCACCTTGTGCATTAACAACACGTACAGTACCTGCACCAACCATAGTAAATGTTTTATCATGCGAACCATACTCTTCCGCTTTTTGAGCCATTAAACCTACGTTAGGTACACTACCCATCGTTGTTGGGTTAAAAGCACCCTTTTCACGACAAAAATCAACAACAGCAGAAAAGACACCTGCATAGTTACGATCGGGGATCATAAATTTAGTATCTTTTTGCTTACCATCAGGCCCCCACATTCTCCCTGAAGCACGAAGTGCCGCTGGCATAGACGCATCAATAATCACATCACTAGGTACGTGTAGGTTAGTAATACCTTTATCTGAGTCAACCATTGCCATTTCTGGACGTGTTGCATAAACCGCTTCTAAATCAGCTTTAATCTCAGTTTGTTGTGCACTAGACAAACGAGGGATTTTTGCATAAACATCACCAATACCATTATTAGCATCAACACCTAGTTGCTCAAAAATGGCTGCGTGTTTAGCAAAAACATCTTTATAAAATACTTTAACTGCATGCCCAAACATAATCGGGTCAGATACTTTCATCATGGTTGCTTTTAAATGCAGTGATAAAAGTACATCTTCATCTTTCGCTTTATTGATTTCTGTTTCATAAAACGCAATCAAAGCTGACTTGCTCATGACTGAAGCATCAATCACTTCTTTATCTAATAATGGTAAATTAGATTTTAATAAAGTTACGTCACCATTTTGCGCAATAAACTCAATATTTATACTAGTCGCACCATTTATAGTTACTGACTTTTCGCTACCGTAAAAATCACCTGAATCCATATGAGTTACATGAGATTTACAGTCTTTAGACCAAACTCCCATTGAATGAGGGTTATTACGAGCATATTGTTTTACTGAACCCGGTGCACGTCTATCTGAATTACCTTCTCGCAGAACTGGGTTAACCGCCGAGCCTAACACTTTAGCGTAAGTTAATTTAATTGATTCTTCAGCTTCATTTTGCGGTTCAGCAGGATAATCAGGTAAATCAAAGCCTTTAACTTGTAACTCTTTAATTACTGCTTCTAATTGTGGGATAGACGCTGAAATATTTGGCAATTTAATAATATTAGCTTCTGGTGTTTGCGCTAATTTACCTAATTCAGCCAAAGCATCATCCATGCGCTGTTCAGCAGTTAAATATTTTGGAAAATTAGCTAAAATACGACCCGCAAGAGAAATATCACGTGTTTCAACGTCAATACCTGAAGAAGCTGTATAAGCTTGAATAATTGGCAATAAAGAATACGTTGCTAAGGCAGGTGCTTCATCGGTAATGGTATAAATAATTTTAGAGTTGTCAGTGCTCATTTAGTTTCCTACTTTAATTAGCCAAAAGCCAAGATGAATTGTTATTCATTATGTTAGAATAACAATTCACCACAGCATAAAATTTATTTCGCGCGCAAATA
>JAWSUX010000383.1:0-11405 GCA_033852215.1 Colwellia sp.
AACTGTCTTGAAAAACACCGAATCTCAACGATATGTTTTGTAAGTGCTTTTATGCTCATCAATATTTAACAAGTAAGCAAGCGATGCACTATAACTGACAGCCCTTTTTTAGGGGGGAGTACATTATTAAAAATACTTTCTTTCTTGCTGACCTTTATGTTTTTTTCATTGATAGGCCTGCAATGGCATTAACAACACACTGATTATAAGCATAACGAACATGAGTTACTTGACCAAGTAGCAATTGATGATCACTTAGCTAATTTTGAATTATCAGACAGTGATCGAATACCTACGGTTATTTACGTCGATTCTTTGCAGTTTAGAGGGCTAAATGATGTTTACCTCCGTGGTTATGTTTGGCAAGAGTTTAGCGCGGACTCTTTAGTGAAATATAGGCCAGGTGTGGTGTTCCCTAACTCTGTAGGTAGCACCATTATGAATGAATCATATCAACGTATCATTAACGGTATCACGGTATTGGTTGGTACTTTGAGGTCCACTTTTCTTTTTATTTTTACAAGCTACCTCTGCGCTCCATAACTTTTCTAAGTTTCTTTAAAATCAACCTTGGGGTGAGTAAATTGACTTCAATCTGGCTTCATGAAAGTTGATATCCATGCATGATCCTGATTATTATGTAGATGGCGTTTGTAAGCTAAACTCATAACCATTAAGGCTAATAACAGCATGTTCACAAATAGGCATTTGTGAGTGAATGACGTTATCATCTATCATCACTTGTCTACTTTCATCAGTAATTTCTGCAGGCCTTATATAAAAGCCATTTTGATAAACCAAATAAGCAATTACGTCACGTTTATCACATCCCAGTTTTATCTGATCATTATCAATGCCTAATGAGACTTCTGTTGCTAACAATATCCAACGAGAGCATAAATCTTTAGCCATTGACGGCCATGAAAGTGTTATATCTTTAACATCAATAAACTGATGATTATTGTTATTAAGTTGCATTATTAGCGCGGTTGATGGTTGTGGCGTTACTTTTAACGCTAGCTGGCATATCGCAATATCTGCTTCATTTGTTCCACCTAAAATTAATTGTGAATCTTGCTTTATATGAGTTTTTTGCTGAGTTGCAAGCGGCCTATTATTTAAAATATTGCCGTTAGTGCTGCCTTGCTCTGTTATATAAAAGTTATTATTTTCATAGCTAAAAAGACATTGTTTTCCTACGCGTGATATTTGCTGATAACCAATGGTAAAGGATGTTGTTGGCTCATCGGCTAATCGACCTAACGCTAGGTTGTTTGAAGTAAATATATAGTGATTTTTTAATGCGCCTAGGCCTATTACTGTGCCTTTAATCGCTTGAGGATTTTGTTCTGTTTTTGGTTCTGCCTTTTGATCAATTTGGGCGTGGTTATTATTGTTTTCAGGAGGTTCTACGTTTTTAGTTGATTTAGCATGCAAATCGTTAGGTTTATTTTCAGACGTTAGCGTAAACCGACCGCTGCGCTGAAGAATAAAGAGTAAAAACAACAACGCAGTTAACATTATTACGCTGAACACATAATAAAAGAAATAGGGCATATTATACCGAATAAAAACTAAGGTATTAGCATTGTTGTTACGTTGAATTACCGACACTCCTGATTGCTCAAATATTTTTGATAAGTTATTCGTGAGTTCATCTGCGGATAAATAAGAATAATATGAGTAGTTACGGCTACTGGTTTGGTGCAGTAACGAGCTTTTAGCATCAAACTCTTGTAATAATGTATTTGATAAAAAACCACTCATTCCCTTTAACCGTTTTTCTATCATGGTTAGTTCTTTGGCTAAAAAATTTTGAAAAGTTAAGTTGAATTGATACCTTCGCGGTAAATTATTTAATTTTATGACCAGAATAGCGCCCATATCTTGAGCCAGTTTTCTGGCATTTGTCGCATGCCACTGTGAAAAACATTGTTTATCACAGTGAATTAATTTACTGGGCGATGCACTAAATTCACCATATTCAGTATGTGTTTCAATTTTTCTCTTTGTGGCTAAATCAATTAAATAGGCGGATAACTCATAACGCCAAACCTCAGCACTGGTATTGTTTTTACTGGTTAATTGATCAAGTTTGTTAACGCTGAGATTAAAGCGAATAGCTAGGTTTATTCCGTGTTTACTTAACTGAGAGTATGTTTGCTCTGTTAGCTTGCTTGTGCTGTTTAATAATGTTTTATCTGCAATATCAAAGTTTTCAGCAATAAGTTGTTCGGTGATCGTTTTTTCTATTAACGCATAGGCGGGCTGTAACGTTTTATTCACTATATTATCTAGAGAGTTTAAAAGTATCACCTGCCATACGCTTTGATTAATGTTCTGAACATTGCTCTGAATAAGGCTTTGGTCGTTGCTTTGGCTATTTTTTTGAGTATGGAGTTCTTTGGAGGTATTTTCTAAGGGAGCTTTGTCAGTTGAAAACCAATAATTTATTGATAAAAATATTAATAAAAAAAGCGCCAATGCCATCAATGCCATTTTTTTTATTGAATAGCTAGACTCTGCAATAGTTTTACCTGTCGCTGGACTTGGCATTGACGTTAAGTCGGCAGAGTTTACCAACGCTTTTGAGTCTGCTAAAGGTAAGTAACTCAGTGCGTGGGTTAAATTACGTACCAGCTTTATATTAAGTGGTAGTTTTTTATCTAGTGTTTGTGCATTGGCATAGGGCACTAAAAAAGCGACGTTAATATTTTGTTTATGCCATTGTTTTATCTGCTTCGCCGCTAACTGTTGTTTAAGGATTATTTTGCTAATCGCTTGAATGTCTCGACTACTGGTATTAATTTCACCGGTAGCACAAATTACCTGATCGCCAACATTAACCTGTCCATCGCCGAGCATGTTTTCATTATTTGCCGCATGTGCTAAATAAAAAGCCAGCTGCCAACTATTACCTTGGTCGATACGTTGGCTAATATTAATGCGGTAACTGCAGGCACCAAAATCTTGTTGAATTATGCCTGCGCCTTTTCTGACAAAATTATGATAAGCACTACTAATATTTGCCGTTGTTGAGGTGCCATTTATCGACACAATAGAGCTGATATCTGCATCATCTATCGCGGTGATATTTTGTATAGCGACTAACCCTTGTGTGGTCGCAACAAAAATATGTAACTTCATTGGCGTACTTTCATCTTACGAACGTTTTTCCTATAAAATATGATAAGCAATAACAGAAACCAACGTATCATATTAGTTGGCTATATTAGTGGATTATATTAATTGATTATATTAGTGGATTATATTAATTGATTATATTAGTTGTTTACATTAAGTATAAATGACTATTTTCATCGATTAATGACTTGAAGTGATTGTCAGTTTCTTCCATTAATAACTGGCTGCGTCCATCCATTAACAGAGGGAAATAAAGGCAATCAACTTCCAAATCGGTGGTAATATGCAGAGCAATGGCATTATTTAAGTGGGTTTCTGTCGGGTTCATGATAGTTAAAATAACATAAACTTGGCTTGGTTCATGTTGGTCTCGTTTGAATTTCAAGGAAAAATTTTCGGTCACTCTATCTGGTAGTTGTTCGCCCGAGCTTGCGGCGGCTTGTCGGCCAGATTCTGCAAATTGTAATTGTTTAATTAATTGTAGGTATGATTTACGCAAACTAAGATCTGAATTTATTCTTTTAATTAGCTTCGGCGCTCGTTCAATAAACTCAGCTTGGTTATTGCCTTTTGCTAACTGAACAATGTCATTAAATATCACGGTGAAATTATCCGTTTTTTTCAATACACGTGATGTTTTGGTTAGCGATTGATAAGCATCGTTAGTACAAAAAAGTTGCTCAGCCAATTGTTCTTGCTGTTTTGGTGAATTGTTATTGGTCATTCACTGCTCCATAAAGTCGATCAAACATATCTTTAAATATGGAAACATCAGAGCCATAATTTAGTTGGCAATCTTGTGATGTTAACCAAAAGTTTGATAATTGTGCTAGATATGTCTGAATAATTGACTGACAACGCATTAATGCATCATAACCATCTTGGTAAGTATCTAAAGATTCAACATCAGGAATATGCTGAAAACCTTCTTTATTATTGTTATTAAAAGCACTTTTAGCAGCCTGCATTACGCGGTGAAATTCAAGCGACTGCTTTAGTAAATGTTGGCTTTGAGTGAACAGCAGTTTATTTGTTTTTTTAGCGCTTAACTCTACTGATATTTGTTCTGTTTTTGATATTCTACTCATCGTATCATTAACGGTTTTTCTTATTTCAGCTGTCAGTGCTTTAGGCAAAAATTCGAGTATGCAGCCCAAGTAACGGCTATCTTGTTGATGATAAAAAATATGCGCTATTGTCTGTATTACTTGAGTTAATACTTCCGTTTGCTTGCTTAGCTGCTGTTGGTAAACAAGATAGTTTTTTTCAGGAATTTCGTTTAATTTTTCTTGCAAAATAATCGGCGATTTTCTTTTTGCTTGCACTATGCTTGCTTGCCATTGGCTAAAAATAGTTAAGCGAGCAAAAGATAAAGGCAGGTTTTTAACATAAGGCTGCTTTTGTATCAGTGGTTCAATGAAATGCCATTGTGCTTTGGTTAAAAACTTAGGTGTTTGGCATAACCAAGCATAATCTTCAATAGTGGATGTTTCATCAAAGAGTAGTTTTTCTATTACGTCAGGAGAATATTCTCCGCCTTCAACATTAAAACCAATCGAGCTAGCATTGTCTAAAGCAATCGCTTGCTTAGCTTGCTGTATTGCTTGGTGTGTTTCAATAATATCGTTAAAAGCAGAGGCATAAAGTTTGTAACCAGGTGAGCTATCATCTTGTGCTGCTTCTTGCCAAAAAGACAAGATGGTTTTATCAGTAAGTAATTGTGTGTTTGCGGATTCTATATTGTCATCAGGATTATTATTTTTTAAGGCTAACCATTGACTAATATAGCGAAAACGCCGTTGTTGCTGAGCAGGTACTAAATGTTCGGCAAGAAATTGGTATATTTGTTTTTGTAAATCGGAAGATAATTTTTTTATCGCTTTAACGCTATTATCATGATCACCTTGTAATGATTTTTCGATAAATGTTAAATTTTCAGGCGCAATACTCATAATTATTTCGAATAAAACAGCTAACAACCCGACACGTGTGGCTGATATAACAAAAGGTTGCTGTGAAAAACTTAAGTGCAAACCGACTTTATCTAAAGTAATAGCAACATTATTGCTTTTATACGGTCTTTCAAAAGCTTGTCTAAATCGAGCAGGTGTAATGTTTTCGTTAAGCCAAAAAAAGCTTAATAGCGGGGCATTGCTGAGTCTATTTACTGAATGGGTATCGTTAGCGGAATCGTTTGTCGGTTCATTGGTAGAGTAATTGACTACCGCCCAAAGCAGATAGCTTAATTCTAAGCAGGCTTTGCCATAATTGCGACAAACTAGGTACTGCGCCATTTTATTCACATCAGCTAGGCGAAATTTTTTGTCTGAGATACCGGGTGTATCTCTAAGGCCGTCAATGAACGAGTTAAAAGATTCACTTACACCATAACGTGTCATTTGCGAGCTGAGGTTTACGGTCATAAATAAGTATTACTGATTTTTTATTATGACTTAATTTAAGCATTTTTCTTAGCTTTATCAATATTTTTCAATACTCATCAAGATGTTAGTTATTATCATAGGGCAACTATGCAACAATTGAGCACTTACTGGTTGCTAGTGTCCAATTGTTGGCCAGTAATTGACCGTTCAATTTAATGTTCGTTAACATAAGGCTATTATCATCATAGCGATAACGCGCACGAAAACTTGTTAAGGGTATTTCACCTAGCTGATGGGTTAGCAAACGTGCTAGTTGCCAGTCAACCGCTTTAGGAAATAAACGTACTGGCGTACCAGACAGTGAATATTGTTGTAGCCAGTGATGCTCTTGGCTAGCGAGTTGCCCCTGAGCGATACGAAGCCAATCGCTTACTTGATTACTGCTTTTAGTTGTTATGTGCTGATAAGGAGTCTGCGCCAGTATTACTTTCGGGGTGTTTTTGTTTTGCCCACTTAATACACCGAATTTCATGCCAATGCATTGATAAAGAAATGAAAAGGTATTTTGTCTATCAAACTCATCGTTTGGCCACGCGATCTCAATAGTTATTGAGCTATCGGATATTAATTGCTGATACATAGCAGAAACATTTTGGCTTTTAGTTTCTTGCTTAACTTGAACTGTCCTCTTTTGCTGCTTACTTTTATTTATTGTTATGTTGTTCGGTTTTGCTACTTTTGATGTTGATGTTGATGTTGATGTTGATGTTGATGTATGAGGTAAATCGGGTAAGTCAACTTGCACAAGTGATAAAGGTTTTATCTCTGTCTTAGCTATTTTAGTACTGGTTATTTTAGATAGCTTTTCAGCCAACACTTTATTTTTCGCTTTATTAGCTTCTTTGTCTTTTAGTGCTAGCACTTCTACAGCGGCAAGCTTTTTTAATAGTGTTTGTTGCCAACTATTAACTTGCCAAAAATTGACGAGATGCCATATCACTAGCAGTAAGGTAAATACTAAAACGAGTGACATAATTGGGGCATTAGAGAGCCTAACCTGCCATTGCTTAGACATATTAGTGGCTTAGTGCAAGTAGTGAGGTTTTATTCATACGCGCAGCTATATCTTGTAAATTAGCTTGGCGTTTTATCGCTTTTTGCTTAGGTGTATTTGCCTCTTCAATATTTATTATTGAGTTACTAGTGAATGATAAATCAGCCGCTGATGATTCACCTGCAAGGTATTGTGTTTTTGCGAATACAGGCTCGGCGGGGAAGTGTATAGGCGTTGGTTCACTTTGCTTTATTTGTTTTGCTTTTTCTTGTGCTATTTTCTTGTGCTCGATGTTGGCTTGTTGAGACACTTGTTTGTTAAATTGACTTTGTAACGCCAGTAATTTTTTTTCTAAGGCATCAATTCGAGTATCTTTTTCAGTTAACAGCACATTTTTAAACTGCTCAAGCTTTTCATCGACATGTTGATTTACATTTTTGTTTACGCTCTGGTTTACATTAGCCAATAGTTTTTCTGCACTTTGTTCAATGTTATTTTGTGGTAAATATTGCTTTAATTTCTCCAAACCTTCCTGTTGAATAAATAGGTAAATACCTGCGACAAATACGGTTACGGCAAAAAGTGTTTTCATGAGTTTATTCCTTTTTAATTAATTACATTGTTCTTATTATTGGTATAAGTGTTGTTATCACTGTTATTTCCCATCGCTTATATTGTTTTTTCAGCAGTTACTTTCTGATATTTAATGCTAATTAATGCGCGAATAATGGTTGCTGTGGGTAAACCAATAACCGTTGTCATAAAGGCCATAGAAAACTGCTTGGTAAGGCCTGCTACCATCAGTTGTACATTTTCAGGGCTCAGTGGTTGCTCTGCTAAAGTACCAATGCCTAAACTTATACCAAGTAAGGTAAAAGTTAAGGCGAGTGTTGCGATAGCATTACCTGCTTGCTGGCCAACTTCTTGCCAATAATTCGCATATTTATGTTCTGTTAACTGTGTTATTGCATAAATACCTAAGGCGACTAATAAGCTATAAATTACAATAAATACGCTACTAAAAAACTTTTCAATCCATGAAAATAAGCCACTTAACGGTAATTCGGTAAAATAACTCACTAGCGCTAATGAAATGATAACCATACCAACTAACGGCATAATTATTGGTGTTACTCTATGCAAATTTTTTATGTTGGCAGATATATTTTGGTTAATGTCTAAATCGGGTGAAAACAGCATTAGCGTGCTCCGGATTGACTTTTATAAATATTTTCATCGGTTATGTTTAATGAGTGTAACCAATGTGCCATGGGGGATTTTTTACTTTCACTGCCTGCATGTACTAAAAAGGTTAACTCATAACTTTGAAATGCTTTTCTGGCCATAATGCTATTGCTCATCGCAATACGATCATCGCGCAAGACCATGCGTTCCATATCAATTAAACGCTTGATAATATGATTACCTTGTTGTTCTCGTTGATAAGAGCTTAACTTGGTTGTGGTTAAACTTTTTAGAAAAACAGCGCGCTCTCGTTCTAAATTTTCCAAAGTGAAAAGTGGGTTAGGTTTTGCGTTAACACTTGATATTGAAATAAAAATAATGCCGATAAAAAGTAAAGTTTTGCTTAAGCTTGTATTTAACGTGCGATTTAAATTTTTCATTATTTACTCCTGATAGAACAACGTAGTGACATTGGATGGTTTATTTACTTCGGTGATAATTGTTGGTAACTCTTCATCGCCATAAGCCATTTCGTATTCAAGTGCTTGTGCGTCTAATGCGACTAGTTTTGCCATATAGCTCAGCATAAGCGCTTCTTGGTCTAATAGTGACTGCTCGGTAGATACAGCCATTAATAGCTGGCGTAAGTATTCTTCAGAGCTGATGTCTACACCATTAACACTGGGCGATTTATTCGTTTGATGGCGGTTTATTGCCATTTTTAGTTTTTCAATTTGATCGAGGTTCTTACTGTATTCATCGGTATAAGGGGAGGGTTCCTCTAAACCAAGGTGCATTAATGATTGGTCTACTTGGCCGATCACTTTTTCCATACGTTGCCTTGCCTCAATTTGTGCTTGCTGAATTTGATAAGACTCATTGTTACTAATTTTTCCTGACTGTAAACGCATCTTATCGAGCACGTTACTGTATAAATTTTGTTTTTTCTCTAACGCGCTTTGATGTAGGTTATGGCTTTCTTGTAATAAATCTAAATATTCAGATTTATACTGCAATAATTCAAAACGTTGACCTTGTGCTGCTTCACCTTCTAACTCTGGCATTGCTTGCAAAATGTTTTTGATCATCGACACCTTTTCTTGCATATCGTCATCTAGTGCTACCATGCGCATTGCCATTGCTGAAGCTTGGAAGTCTTTTTGAATGCGTTTTTCAATAATATTGGCAGGCAATTTTATTAACTTATCACTGGCTACTGGTTTCCAATCAGAAGCTGATGAGGTTAATGAAACCGCACTTGCGTAGGAAATTTGACTGCTGGCTAAAATTAATGCCGTTGTAAATAACAGGCTGCGCTTTAAATTGGTTGTGTTACGACGAATATTCATTATGTACTCCTTAATGGTTTAACCAATAGTGTTTACGTTCAATTTCATTACGTAATACTCGACTGATGTTTAATGAGCTGATTTGTGCTGCACCTAATGGCTCGGTAGATAACAAGGCAGTCGAAGTATCTAAAAAGGAAGTGTAATCTTTAAAGTAGAGATCTTGATTAGGATAAACGCGTTTAAACCTTTCTACTTCTCTTGTTGCCGTCGTAACATCGCCCGCTTTAATAAAATTAAGGGTGGCTACCGCCATCATTTTCATAATGGTTTCTTGCTGGGTTTGATTATTGTTATAAGGTCTGTTTTGCAATGCAGTACTAACACAGTTATTCATTGCTTTAGCTGCAGCGAGGTATTGTGCAGTAGAAGCGACAGACTCGGCATGCTTGGCAATGCTTCTGGCATGATCCCTACACCGTGTGCCAGTGGCTGCTTGAGGTTTATTGGTTGTGTGCTTAACAATAGGCTGTTCATTTGTCTGTTTAGCTGTGGTTGAACAGGCCGATAGGGTAATAGCCAAGAGTAAAGGTATTACTACTTTACTTGCTGGCGCGCTTGTCAAAAAATAGGATTTTGTAGTCATAACTTTTTCCTTTAAAGGTAATTATTTACTTAATAAGGGTTATGAAAAGTTGTGAGCGATTTTTTTCTTAAATTGAAATGTTTTGTTGAAATAGGTAACTAAGTAGTAGTTTTTGAGTGTGAAATTGTTATCACTTTTACATGTTATACGTCTGCGTGTGACTACCAGCCTAGTAAATAACTAGCTGAAGAAGCCTCTAATAATCACTGGTTTAATGTTAACAAAGATACGAAAGCGGACGTTTCACTATTTCATTTTTATGACTTCTCAGTGAGCTTAGTTGACATGCCATAGAGGCTGATATTAACGACAACTGATCGCTCTTAAGCTGACATAAAATCGAATACCACTGGCAACTTTGAGCCTAAAACTGACAATAATGTCATTGTTTTGAC
Organism: Colwellia sp.; assembly: GCA_033852215.1. Lineage (GTDB taxonomy): Bacteria > Pseudomonadota > Gammaproteobacteria > Enterobacterales > Alteromonadaceae > Colwellia. Next base: position 10,098 of record JAWSUX010000383.1, read on the forward strand.
CTATTACTTATGGCTCAACCTAGTCAAAGTGTTAATATATGGCCACTTGGGTTTTCAGCATGTTTAACTTATTACAGTTTGGTTTTACTCATTAAGCCGTTAGTTTAAACAGGTATTTCGTATTAAACGTATCTATTTCGGAGGTCACATTCGATTACTTTTCTCCCCCTCTACATCGTGCGGAGACCCTAATAGAGGGGATCAGCTATCTGCAAAGTAATTAGTCCTGAATACTCCGCAATATGTCTTTTGTAAAGTAATAGTACGCATCATCACTTCCTACTTTACATGCCCACTGCTCCGTTACTCCACTTGCGGTCGTTGTTCTACTAACTCTTTTAATCATATGAATACTATATGTTATTTCAGATCTTGGAGTTAAGAGATCTTTGAGAAGAGGATCTCTCGGAAGGGGGAAAAGGGCTAAGAAGTCATTTTTACTCATACCTATGTAGATTCCTGCCATATTTTTCCGAATTAAGGCACTATACTTACTATATGCGGCACTACGTGTACTTGACCTTGTAAAGCCATCATTTTCCTTTGGTATAATATCTGGGTTATGTTTTTTTCTTCCTTTATCCCAATATGCTATAACTTTAGCTCTATATGATTCAATTAAGGCGAATTCCTCTGCGTTTAACTTATTAAACTTATCTTTTTCACGCTGCTCATTGCTTTTGCACTTTACAATTCTCTTAAAGTCCGTTGCGGTTGCTAAATAACTTTTACTGCACTCTTTTGGTCGCTTGTAAGATATTTCCCATTCTTGCTCAAATTTATTAATAGCGGCATTCATATCTCTCTGAGTGTTTTCGTCTTTTGAACTATGTTTTCTTTTTTCTTTATCTCTGTATGCTTCAATTAAGGCGAATTCCTCTGCGTTTAACTCATTAAATTTATCATTTGAATTCAATTTATCAGCATTACATTTCACATATAGACTAAGGTTAGTATTACGTCTTAAATATTCCTTACTACATCTCCGTTTAGGTTTATAAAATTCATCCCGTTTTTTCCCAAAGCTACTGATAACAGCATTCATATCTACCGCACCTGTCGGGTCCGTACTTACACTTATCTCTTTAGATTGACAGACTTGGGCAATTAAAATAATGAAAGTAATAATAATGTATTGCATAATAAATCCTTTTATTCGATAAATAGAAGATAAAACAAGCTAATAAAGTTAAATGTCAGCATTGACGGTAATATAGCGCATGTAATCATTAGACTCAATTCAACTCACCAGTCATTAGGTATAATTCATTATAAGCAAAGGCTGAGTGTTCAGGGCAATCGCATTAA
>JAWSUX010000384.1:0-1716 GCA_033852215.1 Colwellia sp.
TGGTGCATGTTACCGCTCATCGCATTGATCCCGGCTGGTCAGGGCAAATTGTTTTAGAATTTTATAATAGCGGTAAATTGCCGTTGGCCTTACGCCCTAAAATGAAGATCGCAGCATTAAATTTTGAAACAATGTCATCAAGTGCAGCACGCCCGTACAACAAACGTGAAGATGCTAAATATAGGGATCAAAAAGGTGCGGTGGCAAGTCGAATCAGCCAAGACGATGTTATAGAATAAGACTTAGCGTTTTTCTCTTATCAAATGATTAGTCGTTGAGTTTACGACTTGCGTGCCGCGCTAATTTTTTTGACTGTATTGGTTAAGGCAATTCTCTAGGGCGTTGATCAATTTTTCATTATCGTGATGATGTGCAATTTTATTGTGTGCTAAATTTTGGCAGACAATGTTCACTCTGGTAGAGGTTGTTGCCTCATCTTGGCAAATAACACTGTTAATTGGCATACAACCAATATTACTTTCTATCCAAGCAAGTTTTTCGTCCAGAGATAGGGCTGCGGCAGGGCTTTGCTCTGCAACTATATTATCAATAAAGACACAATGACCGTTGCTGTTTTTGATGGCATTACTTATATCGCGGACTAATAGCGGCGGTACTATGCTGGTGAGAAAGCTACCAGGACCTAAAATAATTAGGTCAGCATTGCTTATTGCTTCAATACAGGCGGGAATTGTCTTTACCAATGGTGCTAACATCAAATCTTTAGGCATTGTTGGCATTTCATCAACAGATAATTCACCCAAGCGACATCGTCCCTCATCATAAAATGCCATCAAGTCTGTTGGTGTTTCTGACATCGGTAATACTTGAGTTTTAACGCGAAGTATTCTACGGACAAGCTTAATTGAATCTAATGGACTTGATTGTACTTGTCCTAAACCATAAAGAATAAGGTTACCTAAGTTATGATGTGTGAGTTCGTCATTTCCTTCGAAGCGAAAGTTGAAGAGTTGGCTACCAATAGAGTTTTGATCAACTAATTGGGTTAAACAGTTGCGTAAGTCGCCCCATGCAATAGTACTGCTACGCTTTCTCAAACGCCCAGTAGAGCCACCATTATCAGTTGTGGTAACAATACCTGTAAGTTTACTCCCCATAAAAGATAGGGTAGACAGGACACGCCCTAATCCATGTCCGCCGCCAATAGCGACAATGTTAAGCTTCTTAAGTTGCATAGTTGATTACTGCATTTATTTACTGCTTGAACTTATGGGGTAAACAATACAGTTAAATGATAAAAAAATAAAGTAACAAGCTGTAGTAACCGCAGGTATTACACTTTAATATAAATGAATTATTAACAAGCTTGTTTATTAAACAATAATGATGATTTTCATATGCAAAGAGATAATAAACAAACAAGTTGATTGTTAAGTAATCATTCGGCTGATTTCTTTGCAAAAAAGCGAGTTTTATGCAAATAAGTGTTGACAGTTTCATGGTCGCTGCTTAGAATGCGCCTCGTTTTCAGCAAGTGTTAGGTCCATTTACTGAATGCATAATATTTAATTGCTATTAGGCCAGTGATTGAATATGCCGATATTATTCGGGGCTATAGCTCAGCTGGGAGAGCGCTTCGCTGGCAGCGAAGAGGTCTGCGGTTCGATCCCGCATAGCTCCACCATACTAGGTTTCTATTTTAACAAGTAAGTTAAATAGAAAATAGATAGTTTTGTGTCCCTATCGTCTAGAGGC
>JAWSUX010000384.1:1728-3066 GCA_033852215.1 Colwellia sp.
GAATCCCCTTAGGGATGCCAATATTCTTTCACGCTTTTAGTAGGGTGGAATAATACTAAGTTTGCTTAAACTTATAAAACATTAAGTGTTGTTCTGAATTTAGTTTAACTAGTTCTGTATTTTGGTATTGTCGTTCGGTCTTGCAGACTCAATACTCACCTTAAACAGAATCTTCGAAATACGTTTCGATTAGCTAAATCCTGTGTCCCTATCGTNNGAATCCCCTTAGGGATGCCAATCTCATTTATGAGATAGAGCATTAAAAGTTTGTTTACACTTTGAAAAAATTAAACATTGTTATGAAATTAGTTTTTAACTAGTTCTGTGTCCCTATCGTCTAGAGGCCTAGGACACCGCCCTTTCACGGCGGTAACAGGGGTTCGAATCCCCTTAGGGATGCCACTTTTAATTTCTCATTAAGAGCTAAAAGTGCATAAACGTGAAACAGTTGTCTTGTACTGTGCATTAATTTGCTGAAATAAGAATATTAGAGTTTTAGTTTTTCAAAAGTCGATCGTTATTGACTAGGTAAACTAATTCACCAGAGTGATCTGGTAGATAGTTTGAGTTGACGTTATAGTCATTATCAGTGTCCCTATCGTCTAGAGGCCTAGGACACCGCCCTTTCACGGCGGTAACAGGGGTTCGAATCCCCTTAGGGATGCCACTTTCAATTAATATAATTGTTTACAGAGTGAACTAAAGTGATAAATAGAAAACCCACGCAATATTGAATATTGCGTGGGTTTTTTTGTGTTTGTTTGATAATGCCTATAACCTTAAAACTATTGCTAAATGATTAATGAATTACTCTATTGCTCTTAATAGACTTGGTGTAAATTTTATTGGTTATGGTAAAGTAAATTATTCGATAGCTTTATGGCTTTTTTAACTAAATATTTAACTACTTCAATAAGGTTATTTATTTTTTTTTTGTGTATGTGATTTATGTTATTTGAAAACCCCACCAAACAAGTTGCAGTAACAACTGCAGATAAAGTATTTGAGCAAATGCAACACGCTATTGTTGAAGGTGATATTGCAGCCGGCAGCAAAATCAGTGAACCTGAGTTGGCCAAACATTATCAAATAAGCCGTTCTACTTTACGAGAGGCTTTAAACCGTTTAGAGAAATGTCATTTAATTGAGCGTAAAGCGAATGTAGGCTCACGTGTTGTTGATTGTACTATCGAGGGGTTGTTAGAACTTTATATAACCCGTGAAGCGCTTGAAGGTATGGCTTGTCGTCAAGCGGCATTGAATATGACTGATGAAGAGATAGTTGATATGCAACAAATGCTGAATAAGCATGCCGATAGCAAAGCATTAAAAGAAGGC
>JAWSUX010000385.1:0-3089 GCA_033852215.1 Colwellia sp.
TCGTTTTATTTATTTGTGCAACGACATCACTTGAAACTTCAACATATTCTGCATGCATAATATGATCGGCTATTTCATCTACTTTCACTGGCTGAAAAGTACCTGCACCGACATGTAATGTAACAAAAGCAAGTTCAACACCTTTAGCTTGAATTTTTTCCAACAGCGCTTCATCAAAATGTAAACCTGCAGTTGGCGCTGCTACTGCACCAGGTTTTTCATTATAAACTGTTTGATAACGCTCTTTATCACTGTCTTCATCTGGCCTATCAATATAGGGTGGCAATGGCATATGACCAATGTCATCTAAAATATCAAGTACTGATTGCTCACCGTGGAATTTTAATTCAAATAATGCGCCATGCCTTGCAACCATCGTTGCTTGTACTTTACTTTCAAGCCCGTCACTTCCTAAATAAATGTCTGTACCTACTTTAGGAGATTTGCTCGCACGAATATGCGCTAACGCGGTGTGTTGATCAACTAAACGCTCAACCAACACCTCAATTTTACCGCCACTGGCTTTTTGGCCAAACATGCGTGCCGGAATAACACGGGTATTATTAAAAACTAATAAATCACCCGCATTTAGTTGATCAACAATGTCGGTAAAAACACGATCAGCTATTTCACCCGAATTACCATTTAGCGCCATTAAACGACTGGCACTACGTTCAGCTTTAGGATAACGCGCAATAAGCGCTTCAGGTAAATTAAAAGAAAAGTCAGAAACACGCATGATGAGAAATTATTTGCTTTGGTAAAAAGGGCGTAATTTTAAAGTCGCATAAGATTGATAGCAAGATAAATCCACTTATTTCATTGCCTATTTTTATTGCTTAATAAATAAAGCGCAGTTAAACCGTAGTAATGTGAGTATAAACCTACGTTAGAACAATATTATTATCGATGATAGTCACTATTTAGTAGAAAAAAATACCTATTTTATTATTTTAGCGTATTGTCTGAGACTACTTCATACTACTTCACACTACTTCATATAACTTCTATCAGGATACGACGATGAATAATCTTGCTAACGCTATCGCTGAAACCATTATTAACGGTTTTGAGCACCATATTGACCTTTATATGAAAATCACCCAATCAGCCCAACAAAGGTTTCAGCAATGTCAGTGGAGTGAGATACATAAAGCAGCTAAAGCACGTACCACTTATTATGATTTACGAGTAACTGAAACGTTTAATACCATTAAAGAAGATTTTTTTATTGACCAATTAGACAGTAAATTATGGTTACAAGTAAAACGCGTTTATCTTGAATTATTGCAATATCATAAACAGCCTGAATTAGCTGAAACGTTTTATAACTCAGTTTTTTGTAATTTATTTGAAAGTCAGTATTATCATAATGACTATATTTTTGTAAAAAGCACGGCGCATCGCTTAGATGACATGCCAGCTCCTGATATCTATACAGCTTATAAACCAGCAGAAAGAGGGTTAAAGCAAACCGTTTGTAACATCCTGAATTATCACAAAACAGATGTACCGTTTGAAAATTTAGAGCGAGATGTTGATACGCTTATTCGAACGTTTCGCCGTAAAGCGCATAAAACACGTTATAAAATTGAAGACCTTCAATTTGACATTCTTAATTTCACTTTTTATCGAAATAAAGGCGCCTACTTAATTGGCAGAGTGATATCGCCAGCAGGTGAAACGCCCTTTATTATTTCCGTGCTTAACAATGAAAAGGAAGGCGACCAAAAGGGATTGTACCTTGATGCATTATTAACTAGCGATGAAAGTATGGCTGTTGTTTTTGGTTTTGCTCGTGCTTATTTCTTTGTGAATTGTCCTCATCCCTATGCACTTGTTAAATTTTTACAGGATTTGATGCCTCATAAAACGAAAGCTGATTTGTATGCTGCTATTGGTTTTCATAAACAAGGTAAAAATGAATTTTATCGAGATTTTTTAGAACATTTAGACAGTAGTGACGACAATTTTGAGCTAGCAGCGGGTATTAAAGGTATGGTGATGTCCGTATTTACCCTGCCTTCTTATCCTTATGTATTTAAAATAATTAAAGATAAGTTCTCGCCAAGTAAAAACATGACCAAAAAAGATGTTAAAGGTAAATACCGCTTGGTAAAACTGCATGATAGGGTCGGTCGTATGGCAGATACAATGGAATATTCTGAAGTCGCTTTTCCAAAAAACCGTTTTAACGATGAACTATTAACCGAATTACAAAAAGTGGCACCGAGCATCATTCGTTATGAAGGTGAAGGCGAAAATGAACTGATGATTTTCGAACATTTATACATAGAACGTCGTATGGTACCGCTGAATTTGTATTTAATGCAGGCATTAAAAGATAAAGATCAAGACAGAATAAATGAGGCATTATTTGGCTACGGCGAGGCAATTAAACAATTGATTTCTGCTGATATATTCCCTGGTGATATGTTATTAAAAAACTTTGGTGTTACCCGTCATGGCCGCGTTATTTTTTACGACTACGATGAAATAACCTATATGAACGAGGTGAACTTTCGAGTAAAACCTGTCGCCATTACTGAAGATCAAATTTATGCCGCTGAACCTTGGTACAGTGTCGCTCCTGGTGATATGTTCCCTGAGGAATTAGCCACTTTTGCCTTGGCAAACCCTGCTTATTTAAAAGCATTTAAGATACATCACGAAGATTTATTAACCGCTGAATACTGGCAACAATGCCAACAAGATGTCGCTAATGGCGTTTATAAGGATGTATTCCCTTATCCTCAAAAATATCGTTTTGGTAATTTATACAAATAATATTTTTATACTATCGGTTAACAATAAACGGTTTAGAAAAATAGCGTGGCTAAATTATTGGCGCTTTGCTGATAATTTAGCCTAACAAGACAAAAACAATGCTTTATTTGAAAAAAAACACCATTTAGGCTTTACCTTTGTTATCGCATCAGTATAATCCTTCCTCGTTGCAGGGGTGTAGTTCCAATTGGTAGAACAGCGGTCTCCAAAACCGATGGTTGGGAGTTCGAGTCTCTCCACCCCTGCCATTTTCCTTCCTAGTTTTATATTATATTTTTAGCTGACATCATCACTTTTCGTTA
>JAWSUX010000039.1:0-2513 GCA_033852215.1 Colwellia sp.
TAAAATGTGTAGCGCAGCGAAACGCAGCCAACTGTTGCGTGTCCGTTTGATTGCCTTGTTAGTTGTTGCTAGTTAAAAGCTAAGTTGCTAACCAACTGCCTTATTGATATTCCAAGGCAGTAATGCCTCAATCTCCTCTACTGTTTCTGCTTGGGGTAATAACGTGAAGACGGTTTTTAAATAAGCGGACGGCTCTAGGTTGTTCGCTTTTGCGCTTTCCACTAAGCTGTATAAATTCGCACTGGCCTTAGCTCCTTCTACGCTTGTTGAGAACAACCAGTTTTTGCGACCAACAACAAAAGGTCTAATGCAATTTTCAGCATGATTATTATCCATCGGCCACGCGCCATTCTCCGTATATCGACTCAGCTTGTGCCACTGATTACTCAAATAAGTGAGTGCTTTGGTTAACTTCGCTGATTTTACGGGGTGCTTTAACGATTTATCGAGCCATGTTTTTAACGCCGCTAATATAGGGATGCTTTCTTGCTCTCTGGCACGGTATTTTTCATCCGTTGCCAGTGCTTTTATTTTGGCTTCAATGCGGAATAATTTTTGAATGTAAGAGAGCGCTTGCTCGGGTTTACCAGCCGTGCCTTTAGGTTGAGCGTCACTCGCTTCTTTAAAATAACGCCTGGCATGCGCCCAACAACCTAAATGCGTTAAGTCATTGGTTTTAGCGACGGCATCGTAAACGGCATAACCATCTGTCATTAACGTACCGCTAAAGTCGCCTAACATAAGTTCAGCTACGCTGGTTTCTCTCGTGGGGCTGTAATGAAACAATACCATCCGCTGCTCGGTATTATTGGTCATTATCCACATGCGACTTTGTTGGCTCGCGCTACGGTCTTCTTCTTTGAGTACTTGAGTCACGGTTTCATCCATGAAAATTACGTCTTGCGCCCTTAATACATCAAGCCCTAAATTAATCAGTGGTTGCACTAGCTGCCCACACTTAATCATCCAGTTCGCCATACTGGTTGAGTCAAGCTCAACGTCCAAGCGTTTAAAAATAAGTTTGCTTTGGCGATACAGCGGTAAGCCGTCACAATATTTATGCGTAGCGATTTGTGATAATAATCCTGGACTGGCAATAGATTTTTCAATCGGTTGTGCAGGTTTTTTAGCGGTAACAAAGTAATCATTACAACACGGACACATGTATTTACGGCGCACGTGGTTTAATACCGTTACTTTAGCGGGAATATAGTCTAACTGCTTATGGCATTCATCACTAAAATGTCTTAAGGCTTGGTTGTCATGTGGGCAAAACTTTTCATGCTCATCTAAGTCATGAATAATATCGGTAACCGGTAAATCATCAGGAATTGATATGCGTTTCTTTTTACGCTGATGTGCAGGAACAAGCGTTGTACTTTCTTTAACAGCGTCTTCATCACTTAATATTTCAGCTTCGTCGAATAAGCCTAGTTGGTCGGGAGACCATTTTTCACTAGAAGCACCAAACCTTTGCTGGGTCATGTAACGAATGTATTCTTCTAAGGAGGTGATTTTATCGGATTTCTTAGTAAGTTGAACGTCTTTTTTTAAGAGTGTTTTTTCATTATCATCAAGCACACTTTTCTGCTCAGATAACTGAGTTTCTAGCGATAAAATGCGCTGAATTAATTGCTCGTTACTGAGCGTAACCGGAAGATTTTTCATGGCGATATTATAACAAAAAACGCCTAAAAAACCGAGGCAAACACGATGTTTTCATGTGGTTTTATCGCACTAATATCAACGCCTCGCAGCAACCAATGCAACTGTTCTTCATCAATGTTAATCGTAGCCAAAACATGTTTTTTAGGCCACTTGAACTTGTCTTTTTCAAGGCGTTTGTACCACAAACAAAACCCCGTTTTATCCCAGTAAAGTAATTTCAATTTGTTACGTTGTTTCGAGCAGAAAACAAATAGAGCGCCCGAGCTTAATGACTCCTTCATAGTTAATTCAACAATGGCGGCCAGGCCATCTATTTGTTTTCTAAAATCAACGGGGTCACGATGCAAATAAACGGCAGAAGGCTGAATAAACATCTTCATGCGAGTTGCCCTATTAAATTGACGAGCCAATTCACCTCAGTTTTACTGTCGAGTGTCAGCGCAATGTGACCGATGTTTAGTTTAATATCTCGTAGGGGGTTGGTGTTTTTCAGCTCAGGCTTGGTCAGGTGAACTTGAGAAAATGGTGTTCTCATCACTGTTGCAGGTGTGGCTGCTGCTTTATTTTTGTAAAAGTTAGAGGTTGATATACCTTGCTCAAGGCAAAATTGTTTTACTGATAAATGGCTTTCACTTTGGGTTTCAAAAAGTGTGAGCCATTGCTGTGGTGTTCGTCGCATGATGATCTCCTTAAATAATTAAAGTGATCATAAGTGAATGTTATTCATGGGGGAATAATGCGGTTTATAAGGTGCTTACTTCCTATTAACTAAATCTTTTCAATGGTTCATGGTAGGACATACATAATATTTGTTTTGGTTTTCTTATATTTCGATTGAAAGTAAA
>JAWSUX010000386.1:0-549 GCA_033852215.1 Colwellia sp.
CCTGTTAATTAGGCGTTAGGTGCAAAATCAACTCATGCATTCGAGGCAATAATGGATACATATAATCCCAATAAGCCAGTAGACTCCGAAAACTGGCTAGCATTAGATGAAGCTATACGAATTGAATTGGTTCATGATTTCCATTCAGGGTTAGATCTTGAAATGACTGAAGATGCTTTGCGTGTACATTCATCAATTCACGTAATAGTTGAGAATCAATTAGCTATGGGGGTTGATTTAATACCTGAAACTATTGCAAAACTTACAAGGCAAGGCTTGAACCGGCACGAAACCATTCATGCTATTGGGGCAATAATATCTGAAGATATTTTTGATGTTATGAAGGGAAATACAGAAGAGTTTTCGCCCAAAAAATACAGAAGAAAGCTTGAAAAACTCACAGCAAAAAGATGGCTAAAAGGTCAATATTAAAATTCGCACCTAACAAGCACTTTAAACGGAACAAAAACAGTTGGTTAGGTTCCGCTTCGCTACACATTTTAATCAACTATTTTTGTCCGCTTAAGTGGGCGTTATATGCTATTAAAA
>JAWSUX010000387.1:0-4511 GCA_033852215.1 Colwellia sp.
AAGTGAACGGCATTACCTTAATACCTGTTGTATTTTCTACTTTAACTTTCCAGTAACCACCAACAATTTGCTTATCAACAAAAGCAAGTAGTTCTCTTTCAGGAATAGGTTTCGAGTAGTAATATCCTTGAATAATATCACAATCATTTTCAGTTAAGCTTCTTAATTGTGCTCCTGTTTCTACCCCTTCGGCAATCACAGTCATACCAAGGCTTTTTACCATAGCAATCGTAGAAATAATAATTTGGTAATCAGAGTGATTTTCTAACATGCCAAATATAAAGCTTTTATCTATTTTTATAACGTCAACTGGCATTTTTTTCAAATAAGTTAATGAAGAATAACCAGTACCAAAATCATCGATAGCAAAAGTAAAACCAATTCTTTTCAGTGCGTCCATCATCGCAATGGTATGATCCATATTTTTCACTAATGTCTGTTCGGTAAGCTCTAACTCAAAGCTATGTGCTGCAAGTGAGAATTCAAATAATAATCCCTGCAAAAAAAGGGGCAAATTACCATCAACAAATTGTCCTGCTGATAAGTTAATAGCAATGCGAATGTCCCTCAAACCATGCTGTTTTAACTCTACCGCTATTTCAAAACAACGACGTATGATCCAATAACCTAATTCAATCATGTGCTGAGAGTTTTCTAAAATTGGGATGAAGTCTTCAGGAGAAATCATACCTCGCTCGGGGTGTTGCCAACGAAGCAATGCTTCAAAACCATGTAGTTTTTTAGTTTTTGCACAAATTTGAGGCTGCAAGCTTAGNNCTAAACTCTTGCTTAGCTAATGCCTGCCTTACCTCCCCTTCTAACATAACGCGGTGCGCCACGCGTTGAAACATTTCTTGATGGTATACATGATACTGACCACCACCATTTTCTTTTGCTTCGTACATAGCAATATCTGCATGACTTATTAAATCGTCCGCTTTTTCATTAGATGACTCGGTATAAGCTATGCCAATACTAGTGGAGATATAGAAAAGGCTAGAGCCTAATTTAATCGGCTCTTTAAACTGTAATAATACTTTTTCTGCTACCTCAATGGCCTCTTCAACCATAGCTAAATGATTTAATACTAAAACAAACTCATCTCCACCAAAACGGCATGCTAGTTCGATATTGCCAACACCTAAACGAATGCGCCGCGCCGCTTGCATTAATAACTTATCTCCAGCGCCATGACCATTGCTGTCATTCACTTTTTTAAAGTCATCAAGATCTAAGAAGAGTACCGCGACACCATTTTGGTTACGGGTAATATTGGCTAATGATTTGCGTAATTGATAATTAAGCATATTACGATTGGGCAGCCCCGTAAGTAAATCGTACATGGCTATATTTTCTAATTCTTTAGTTTTTTGTTCAACTTCCAAATTCAGCTGTTCTAATTCGAAACTTAGCTCAACTGCTGAGTCTGACAATATATCCAACTCATCAGCAAACATTCTCGGCCTTTTTAATTTAACTTGTCGAAAATGGTCAAACTTTTTATGCGCTAATAAAGGCAAGGCATTTGATAATAACAATAAACGTTTAGTAAACGGACTCGCAATAAAATAAACAAAAGCGGCTAACAGAGTAAAAATTAGGCTGAGTGATATGATAAAACGTTTTTGATAGGCTGAATTTTTTGCATTAAATGCTGTAATATCATGAAGTAGTGCTAAATAAAACCCTTTATCCTCATCCTCAGTCAGTAACAAAAGATTAATCAAGTAACTACTTTCTTCAAAATCAACTTTAAGTCCTTGATCAAATACAGACTCAAAGTTTGTTTTACTTTGTTCTGCTGTTAGTATGCTTTTTGTTAATACCATGTTGGAAGCAGAAAGCACTTTAGTTGTGTTTTCCTGATTATTTTTGTTATAACTAATTACTGCCACATCTCTATTTATTGATGTTTTAATAGCAAACAACATATCAACTAAAGAAGCACTCATGCTAACGACAACCATATCTCCCTTTTTATTAAGTAAAGGTAAACTCAGTAATAGTTGGCAATGATTAGGACAATATATTTGGTTTATAGGCTGCTGCTGCCTTAAAACTTGGCTTATATTCCCCTCCACCACTTTAGGGAAATCATCCGTAGCAAAAAGGATATTTTGTTTTTCATCAACTAGCCAAATATCTTCAACATTAAAATGTAACTGCAAAGCATCATACTGCTTGGCAAGCTGCTTAGCTAACAGTAGAAAATCATCTTGCTCTGATAATTTAATTACATCAGTAAATGATTCTATCCACACGGTTAATTTAGTACGTAATATAGTATTATGCAGCGATACTTGGGCTTGTCCTTGCGCTATACTTTCTTGTTGAAAATGGCGATAGTCGGCTTGTAAACGCAAAAAAGATAACGTAGAAAAACCGACTGCAAGTAAGAGTAAAGTTGAAATGATTAATACTAATAATTTTGTCGGAACACCTATAAATTTTTTAGTGACTATTTTACTTGCCATTAGCTGGTGACCTTTAAAACCAATACATAAGCTGTACTGCCCACATTTGCCAATCTTCTGAGCTATTTACGCTAGGATTGGGTACCACAACAGGAGTTAACCGCCCCGCGCCCCTTACCCAATGATACTCTGCACGAAGTTTAATATTACTGGTAAAATCATATGAAAGACCAAGCGTGATATCTTTATGAAAAGCAAAGTAATAGGGAATTGCCCCCCCTGTCCTAGCCTCTAATTTTTCACCCTCTTTATCGTCTTCATCTAGATAAAAATCTTCATAACGAGCCAACAGCGTTAAATCCGACGTCAACTTATAACGTGTTTGACCATAATAACCTCGCCCAGTGTTATCTGAGTGAAACCCTGGAACATAAAATCCTTCAGTAACAAAACGTTGTTTATATATCTCACCACTAAACTCCCAGTTCTCACCTTCATACAGAGTATTAACAGTATAATATTGAAAACTAAAGTCGCCATTAAAAGGCTTAATCCCCTCCTTTTTTTGATAGCGGAAATCTGAATCGAGTAAAGACAAACCAAAACGCCAGGGTGAAAAGGATGGCTGCCAATAAAAACTTGCATGGGTTTCATAGTCTTGCTCAGCAGTTCCCAAGGCATTCTCTCCTAGAAGGATTTTTGTTTGCTCATCAGAAATAGGCGATTTCCCATAACTCAAGGTAAAATCAAAGTTACCTAAGGCATCATCGCTATGGCTAATTTTTATTGCTGCACCATCACTACCCACCGCAATATCACGAAAACCATCAAAATAAACTGACTGTGGTAGAATAATGCTAGGACGAGCAAAAGGCACAACTCTTGAACTAGAATAAAGCCAGTGATTATTCTTGAAGCGCCCTAAATAAACATTCGCTTGCCAATATTCACTGCTATAAGCAGACCAGTCAAGTAAGGCGTAATCAACTCTAAGCCCTTTGGCATATCTATTACCACCGTCTAAATAAACTAATTGTCCCGCGAGTCTCAAGGTTGAATTTATCTGATAAGAGCCATTAATACCTAACTCGGTCAACTCTGCTGACAAAGAGCCATCATCATTAACGAAGTTACTGCCATTAACATCGATAAGCCCTTGCGAGAGAAAACCATGCAATTGAAAGTCATGTGAATCAAAATAACTTTTATCACTTGCTGCCTGCGCGCTACTTATTAACAAAAGCATAACGATTAAATAAGAGCTAATACTAATCACCCTCTTCATATTAGTCTTCAATCTTGACAACATGCACTACTCCTTTACTGCTATTTTTTTCTTTATTCTTTTTATTACTATTATTTTTTCTGAGCACCATGTCTGCTAATATTTTTTCATCGGCATAACCAATAGAGCCAGGGGTTTTAATAACAGCTTGAATAAGTGCTTCTGGTGAATTAACAATAACAGGCGCAACACCTAAGCCTGAATAAGTTAATTTGTGCCAGATACGATTTAATTGATAGGGAAATATTTGCAGCCGCTCTTTACTAAAATGCTTATGCAATTTATGTTGGCTTGGTAGAACAAACACCGTAATAGCATTATCATCAGCCCAGTGTAATTGACGCATAGTATAAATACGGCGTAACTGCGACGTAGTTAACGTATGCTGGCTTACACCACTGTGAGTAATAACCTCAACGGCTTGCACTGGAGTAAAAGAAAGCCCTCCCAGAATAAACATGAAAAAGCACAAATTGAATATTTTAATAATACAATCCTTGTAAAACAACAAGAAAACCTAGACAACGTAGTAAATATACTTATAAATCAACAAATTAATTTAGAAATACTTATCCCATGATTGTAGCCAATAAAGTTAAAAAATACAATTCATTACTTAGCACTTTATATAAGTAAGAGTAAAAACATAGAAAAAGAGATCAGACCAGTATTTTGCTGCTATATTCTGCGAAAACACTATAATATTCGCCAATAATAAAAAAACTATAAGAATATAGGCTTTTTTGTTTAAATACATTCAGGTTTATGTAATCATAAGCCCACAAGTAACTTTAACGGTGTTTTATCAGAAG
>JAWSUX010000388.1:0-3691 GCA_033852215.1 Colwellia sp.
CGGACATAATCACGACACAGAGTAAATTCACTTTCAGTTTGAGGCAATAAGCCCTTAGATTTTGTATCAGCATACTCTTGCACCAAATAAAAACAGGCACCTTGAATACAGTCTTGCAGCAAATCACTGATTGAACCAAAAGGATTAAAATACAAACCTAATTTAGCTTTATTCGGTAATTTTTCTTGTAAATACTTAATGGGTGACGGGATGTTTAACAAAATTAACCGGCTAATGCCTTTAAGCATGGCATGTTGTGCGTGCTCTTCTTGCTCAAATAACTCGATAGCAACGTTATTTTTATGATCGACCAAAGCAGGAAAAGCTTTAATGGTAATATTAGCGACTTTCTTTTCATAACTTTTAGGCAAGTGTCCAAAGTCCCACTGAGTTAAACCACTTTGCTCAATGCCCTTTTCTGCTACCATTTGAATAGACGTTTTGACTTTTCCTTGTAATTCAGCTTTTAACTGGTTTAGCTGTCGTCCTTGTTTTAATAGCTTCCCTTTTTCATCAACCACTTGAAAGTTCATGGTTAAATGTACCGGAATTTGCATAGCCACAGTGTCACTTTGCCACACGTCGTCAGGTAAGCGCACGCCTGTCATACGTAACAGTTGTTTTGCTACTGCTTGAGTTAACTCCCCTTCTCCTTCAGGCATTGCTGCTAAACATGCCTGAGCATAGTTAGGTGCAGGCACAAAGTTTCGCCGTAATGACTTAGGTAGCACTTTAATTAACGCGATAATTAAATCATAACGTAGTGCAGGAATAAGCCAATCAAATCCATTTTCTTGTACTTGGTTTAATAAGGCAATAGGGATAATTACGCTAATACCATCGTCATTATCACCGGGACTAAAATGATACTTTAAAGGTAAAGTTAGGTTATCTTGCTGCCATGTATCAGGGTATTCCTTTGCTGTTAATTCACTTGATGATTCATTCAGTAAAAATGTTTTAGTAAAATCAAGTAATTGCGCATTGTTACTTTTCTGTTTTTGCCACCAGGCTAAAAAACTGCGCTGACATATTATATCTAGTGGTAACTTATCAAGATAAAAATCAACAAGTTGTTGTTCATCAATTAAAAAGTCTTTACGACGCGCTTTTTGCTCCAATGCCTCAATGCTAGCAACCAATTTTTGATTATGAGCTAAAAACTTTTCTTTAATATAGCAATCACCATTAACCAACGCTTCTCGAATAAATAACTCTCGACAGGTCAGTGGTTCAATGTCGTTAAAGTTAATTTTACGTTTACTGACAATAGTTAAACCGTATAGCGTTACTTGCTCAAAGGCCATTACCGCACCTTGTTTCTTCTCCCAGTGCGGCTCACTATAATTTCGTTTAACTAAATGCTGCGCTAACGGCTCTATCCAAAGTGGATCAATTTTAGCGTTCATACGTGCAAATAAACGGCTAGTTTCAACTAACTCTGCTGACATCAACCATTTTGGTGCTTTTCTAGCTAAAGCCGAAGCCGGAAAAACAAAGAATTTCATGCCACGAGCGCCTTTAAATTCTCTGTTTTCGTCTTGTTGACCAATATGGCTTAATAAACCTGACAACAGCGCTTGGTGAATTGGCTCTAGACTCGACTGTGCATCACTTTTTGCTTCTTTATTTTTATCTTGATTATTTTGTTGAGGGGTCTCATCAAGTTGAAATTGATAATCAATACTGCTTAAATTAATTTTTTGTTCTTTTAACGTCAGTTTTAGCTGGCTAAATATATCTTGCCATTCTCGTAAACGTACATAAGAAAGGTATTCACGTTGGCACAATTTTCTAAATTGATTTTGCGTTAAGTTACCTTTTTGCTCGGTGATGTATTGCCACAAATTAAGCAAGCTAATAAAGTCTGACTGTTTATCTTTAAAACGATTATGTTTTTCATCACTTTGCTGCTTTTTCTCATGTGGGCGATCGCGGGGATCTTGAATACTCAATGCACTAACAATAATCAATACCTGTTCTAAACAGCCAAAGTCTATTGATGTTAATATCATTTTTGCTAAACGCGGGTCGATAGGAAATTTGGCTAATAAGCGCCCTGCTTTAGTTAACTGAATATGTTTAGTGTCGACTGCATTAACTTTACCTTTATCACTATCAATAGCAGCAATTTCTTCTAACAAACGCATACCATCGGTAATATTACGATTATCAGGAGACTCAACAAAAGGAAACTGGCTAATATCACCTAAATCTAGCGCTAACATCTGCAAAATTACCGTAGCCAAATTAGTCCGCAGTATTTCGGGATCAGTAAACTCTGAACGATTATTAAAATCCTCTTCACTGTATAACCTAATACAAACCCCTGAAGATACCCGACCACAACGCCCCGAGCGTTGATTAGCACTGGCTTGTGAAATAGCCTCTATCGGTAAACGTTGCACTTTAGTACGATAGCTATAACGTGAAATACGGGCGGTACCTGGGTCAATTACGTATTTAATACCTGGTACAGTTAAACTCGTTTCAGCAACATTAGTGGCAAGCACAATGTTTCGACCACTGTGAGGTTTGAATATACGGTTTTGCTCTGCAACGGTTAACCGTGCGTATAAAGGTAAAATTTGAGTATGGGATAAATTGGCTTTCTCTAAAGCTATCGCGGTATCACGAATTTCTCGTTCACCATTAAGGAATATAAGAATATCCCCAGGGCTTATGCTGCCAAGCTCATCAACCGCATTAAGAATACCACTGACAATATCAACCGCATCAGCTTCCTGCCCTTCTTCTTGCTCATTAAGCGGTCGATAGAGCACCTCTACAGGGTAACTTCTGCCCGTCACTTCAATTACTGGTGCAGGTTTCCCCTTAGTATCGGTAAAATGATTAGCAAAGCGCTGTGGGTCAATTGTTGCTGAAGTAATGATAACTTTTAAATCGGGACGTTTTTTTAAAACTTGTTTTAAATAGCCAAGTATAAAATCAATATTTAAACTACGTTCATGGGCTTCATCGATAATGATGGTATCGTATTGGCGTAGTAACCTATCTCTTTGCATTTCAGCTAACAAAATACCATCAGTCATCAGCTTTATATAACTCTGCTCACTGACCTGATCATTAAAACGTACTTTATAGCCGACTTGTTCACCCAATTTACTATTGAGTTCATCCGCAATGCGATTCGCTACCGTTCTAGCGGCAATTCTACGTGGTTGTGTATGACCAATTAAGCCATCAATACCACGACCTAATTCAAGGCATATTTTCGGGATTTGAGTGGTTTTACCCGAGCCTGTTTCCCCCGCAATAATCACCACTTGATTTTCTTTAATTGCTTTTGCTATTCGCTCTGCACTTTGTGCGATAGGCAAGTCTTCGGGATAATTTATTTTAGGTAAATTTTGCAGTTTTTTCTGCTTTTCACTGATAGATTTTTCAATGGCATGTTGTATTTGTGTAAACGTTTTCTCTTGTTGAGGTGAGTTATCAATTTGTCCTTTAGTTAAACTTTTCTTTAAACTCAGCACACGACTTTTCAAACGTGCTACGTCACACCGTTTGGCTTCAGGTAATAGCTCAAATAAGGTTTGGATATTTATATTAAGATCAAAAGGACTAGCAGTAGAAGACTCAGACAAAGCAAACTCAAAACAACAATTTTAAAGTGCTATTTTAACAGTAATTTACCTGAGTAGAAAAGTATCAAAAAATATTTTTTATC
>JAWSUX010000389.1:0-822 GCA_033852215.1 Colwellia sp.
CCCTTAAATGGGCGTTATGTTTCAGGGATAAAGTTGCAATGGATTCCGATTTGTTAGATATATTCAAAGGTAAAACAGTATCGTTTGGTTCTGATTCAGACACCCTTGCGATTAAAAACATAACGTTCAAATTGATACACGATAAGTTGTTTGTTGTTGGTCAAATTCCTCTAAGTGCAACTGATAAGGATTTGGCTCTAAATAAGCAGTGTGCAATTTCTTGGGATTCAGTGAATGACTATATTGTTTTTGATTCCGAAGAAGAATATTCTAAATGGGTAGAAGCAACTGAAACATAACAAGAATTTAAAGCGGGACTGCTAACAGTTTGCTCGGTTTCGCTACGCTACACTATTTTAGCAAACTATTATCAGCCCCTTAAATGGGCGTTATGTGTCAGAGCCGCCTCAATGATAAGATTCTTGAATTCAGTATGGTTTCCCGCAAAAATAGGAGTCTTATTACTGCTTGTTAATTATATCGATATGAATTATTTCAATGATGTTCCTAGTGATATAAATGCGTCCTTAATTCGGGAGCAGGTAATTTTATTTATTGGGCTAATCGGCAGTATTATAAATCTAGGTGTTTGTATTCGCTGTATATACCTTAAGCAATGGAAAAAATTGCTTTATAGTGCACTTAGTATATTAGTATTTTTTATTTGTTTTGTAATTGCTGCTGCGTATGGCGGTGCTTTTACTAGCCCATCATAATTACGAGACACATAACAAGGGTTTTCAAGTCGGACAAATAACAGTTGGTTTTTGCTCCTTCGTCGCTTATTTTAACCAACTATCATTTGCCGCTTAAAACGGCGTT
>JAWSUX010000390.1:0-3032 GCA_033852215.1 Colwellia sp.
AATTATTTTGTGATACGTGTGATAAAGCTGTAGATAGTTGCAAAAGAAAAGGCTCCTGAATGAATTCAGAAGCCTTTATATACTAACCAGAAGATCGGTCAATGGATCGTCAAAATTGTCTTAACTGATCGGCATTAGGCCTTTATTATAGTGTTTAATATAATATTTAAAGGCCTGGACAACATCCTGATATGCAAAACCTAGCACTTCATTTTTTATTTCTTCATCACCGAAAAAAGCAAAAATGCTAGCTTGGCGGTAACGAGGTGCATAGACATTACAACAGCCGTTATACACACTGGCTTGGTTTGCCATCATCCATTTAGTATTTTCTTCTGTGGCTGTATTTTCATCCATAGAAAAAATCCAGCTAGTGCCCTTAAGAAAGCCGGTAGGGTGAATGAAAAAAACATCGGCTGGTGCATCGCCCTGGTTAACTAAGTTTTTGCTGCCTGCAGGAGTTAGATCTGCAAGATCTGTCTTTTCTTGCCTTAGCCATAACAAAAAACCTCTCAACTATATAGGTTATTTAACCATAGTAGAGAAGTTTTAGATTATCAATTAGCGTTGGATGCCTTCATTATTTTTTATACTAAATTAAGCTTCTAGTGCAGCAAGTTTTTCCGTCATTTCTTCTTTTGAAATAACATCTAATTCGTATTGTTTTTTAACTCGTCTTATTTCATCGAAATTTACAACGGGTGCTTTAATTTTAATTAACTTTTTATCATATTCTTCTTTTGATATGACATCTAAATTAAATGCTTTATCCAATTTTTCTTTTTCAGTCTCAAACGTTTTTTGCGCAGATGCTTTTTCTTGGATAACAATTTGATCTTTAAGACTCTTTTCTATTTCAATACACTCTTTTTGCAAACCAATTTTTTTGGTTAAAAAAGGTGCTAATTTATTTACCGTATCAGCAATAGAGCTTTCAAACGATTCATTTTTGTTAATTAGGTTACAATCAACATAACTTTTGCCTATTTCCTTATAAGCGATTTCTAACTGCCCATCAATAGACTTAATCTCTGAGTTTAAGCCTGCTAACTTGGCATTGTCTTTTGAAGAGGAAATAATATCCCCACTCAATTTAGATGTTGAATCACTAATGTTTGAACCAATGTTCGTTGCTTGACTCTTAATTTTTCCTAAAATACCCACTCAGATATCTCCTTATAAAAGTGCAACCAAAATGATCACACTGCGCAACTCTAAACTAAAAAAAAACTATCTACAATCTTTATTAACTTACCTTATAGGGCAATCGCATTAAAAACAACTTGACACAGATCTCCTGATTTGATCTATTACTTCGCTTTAAGCCAAGTAAAATGACCAAACAGAAGCCAACACTTATCGAATATTTCAAAGATATCACAGATCCACGCCTTCAAAGAAAGCAATTACATAAATTAGATGACATCTTTTTTAGTAACTATTCAGCCTATGTAAATTATTTTATAACGATCTTTTTTATCTATTGAACGATCTTTCCAGTATGTCATGCTAGCGCTATTAACCTATTAACCTATTAACCTATTAACCATTATTCCTAGCATGAATGAAATTAGACAGTATTAATATCTCTGAAATCGTTGAGAAAACAAAAGCTCAACTCAAAGAAGATACCACCTTAGCACCCTCACTTAAATGTCACTTGAGCTTATTCTCATGGTGGTTGTCATGCTAGCTGAGCGCTTAGGATTACATAGTAAAAATAGTAGTATTCCTCCCTCCAAAGATCCAAACAGAAATAAAGAGCCAAAAGAAAAAGGTGATAAGCCCGCTGGCGGTCAAAAAGGCCATAAAGGTACAACATTAACTCAGACAGACTCTCCAGATGAGATTGACACGCGATTTGTTGAACGTGATAGCTTGCCCAAAGGCAAGAGTATCACGAGGCTGGCTTTATCAAGCGACAAGTCGTCGATATTGATATACGTAAAATCATTACCGAATACCGTGCTCAAATTCTTGAAAATGAGCACGGTAAGCAATTTATTGCTGATTTCCCTGAGGGTGTTAATAGTCAACTTCAGTATGATTCAAACATTAAAGCCTATGCAGTTTACTTATCACAATATCAATTATTGCCTTACAACCGTATTGAAGAATATTTTAGTGACCAACTCGATATTCCCATTAGCGCAGGCAGTTTATTCAACTTTAATAAGCAAGCCTTTGACTTAGTTACGTCATCTGGCGCACAAGAGACGATAAAAAACGCCTTGCGTGCATCCATGAGTACGTTACATGTTGATGAAACAGGGATAAATATCGCAGGTAAGCGCTGTTGGCTACACGGTGCATCAGATAAAGTATGGACTTATTTCTTTCCCCATAAAAAGAGGGGAAAGGACGCGATGGATGATGCCGATATTTTATCGCATTTCCAAGGTATTCTATGTCACGACCATTGGAAACCATACTATCAATATACCGACTGTGAACATGTTTTGTGTAACGTGCATCACCTTCGGGAATTAGAAAGGTCGTGGGAGCAAGATGGAATGCAGTGGGCGAAAGCAATGCAAACCTTACTTAAAAACATCAATACCGAGCAAAGAGACAATGGATTTACACTAGATAAAACCACCCAAGTTAATTATCGAATTGCCTATCGGAAAATACTTACTGAAGGAGATACCCAATGCCCTCCACCGGATGAAAAATCTCGAAAAGAAGGGCAACGAGGCCGATTAAAACGCACAAAATCTAGAGCATTATTAGAGCGACTCAGAAAATTTGAGGATGACGTTCTACGCTTCATGACGCGCGTGGATACCCCTTTACAAATAATCAAGGGGAGAATGATATTAGAATGACCAAAGTTCATCAGAAAATATCAGGTTGCTTTAGAAGTGAACAAGGCGCTGAAATATTTTGCTTAGTGAGAAGTACTTATCTACTTGCCGAAAACAACATGTTTCGGCAAGTGATGCGTTGAATTTGTTATTTAAAAATCAGCTACCTGATATTTTTACTACGGAGGTAGCTGAATAGTTACCTTTTTTATTACCTTATGCGCT
>JAWSUX010000391.1:0-1423 GCA_033852215.1 Colwellia sp.
TAAGCGGCGTACCTTTCATCACCTTTTGTTTGATTTTCGCGCCAGTAACGGGATGTGCTGCTGTTGGGTTAGCACCAATCAACATAATAAATTTAGTTTGTTTTAAATCATCAATAGAGTTGGTAGCGGCGCCCGTACCGTAACTTTTTTGCATACCGTAAGCCGTTGGCGAATGACAAACCCGTGCACAGCAATCAATATTATTGGTACCAATAACCGCACGCAGCATTTTTTGTAATAAGTAGTTTTCTTCATTGGTGCAACGCGCTGACGAAATACCCGCAATAGCATCCGCACCATGTTCAGCTTTGATATTATTTAATTTATTGGCAATATAGTCATAAGCTTGTGACCAACTCACGGGAGTTAGTTGACCATTAATTTTCACTAACGGTGATGTTAATCTATCAGGGTGATTATAGAATCGCCAAGCATAACGACCTTTTAAGCAAGTATGACCACTATTTACCGCGGCATTTTTTGGCGCCTCAATTGATAAAATTTTATTATCTTTTACTGAAACCTCTAAATTACAACCAACACCACAGTAAGAACAAACAGTTCGCGTTTTTTCGATAGTTTGTGGGTCAACTTGAGCTAACTTTTCACGAAAAACATCCGTTATAGCGCCCGTTGGACAAGTTTGTGCACATGCACCACAAGAAACACAGTCAGATTCTTTAAAATTGACATCTTGACCTTTAATAATACGCGCATCAAAACCTCGGCCTGCGACACTTAATACCTGCTCACCTTGAATTTCATCGCAAGCACGCACACAGCGATTACAGTCTATACACTGGGTTAAGTCCATACGCATATAAGGGTGTGATTGATCGCACACACTGCCTTTTTCATCTTTCACTAATAAGTCTGCACTTTTACGACCACTAAAGCGTACTTCACTCACGCCTGTTGCCAATACCACTTGTTCGAACTCGTTTTTACTACCTACATTGTCTTCAGACCTGATATCCGATAACGATTGCTCAGGTAAATCACTTAATACCAATTCAACAATAGTACGACGCAACTTTTCGATACGCGTTGAATGACTAAAAATATGCATGCCATCACTGATAGGCGTATGGCATGAGGCCATCACTTTTCTAGAGCCATTAGCTGATAACGCAACATCAACAGAGCATACTCGGCAACTTCCGTAAGGCTCAAGTCGGCTATCATCACATAAGGTCGGAATAGCTTGTATTGTTCTTATTGATACATCTAAAGAGAGTTCTGAAGATAGTTCGGACAATAGCTTAGCTGAAGACGCTTGCTCAGATTGAATACGGCGACTAAATTCAAGAATAGTTTCGCCCTGCACTATTGGATGAACAGCTTCATTAAAAAATGCACTTTGCTGACTTGTATCACCAGCATTTGAGAATGAAGACATTAGTGCTCCCCTTCAATACATGTT
>JAWSUX010000391.1:1468-5950 GCA_033852215.1 Colwellia sp.
GCACATAAAGAACCCAGTTCCATCGTTTCAAGTAAATCATTCAATAACTCACTATCAACCTTACTTTCACCTGCTATTGCACTTTCAAGCATCTCTTGTCCGCGCACGGAGCCAATTTGGCACGGATAACATTTACCGCATGATTCTAACGCAGTAAATTCAAATAAATGTGCCATATAGTTAATCATCGGAAAATCGTCTGGAATGCCTATAATACTGGCATGACCCAACAGGAACCCCGCTTGGGCAAAAGATTCAAAGTCGATAGAGAGTTTATCTATTTCACTTAATGGTACTATGCCACCTAGTGGCCCGCCTATGTGTAATGCTTTTAATGGTTTTGCAAAACCACCCGCTAATTCAATAGCCGTTAGCAAAGGTGTACCCATCGCGACTTCAATAATACCCGGTTTGTTAAAAGCGCTATCAAATGAGAGTAGTTTTGACCCCGTTGATTTGCCATTGCCTAACGCGCAGTATTTAGCAAGTCCACTGCTGTTGTTAGAGCCGCTTTTCGTAGTGCCAAACGTATCTAGAATAAAGTGAATTGAGCCAAAAGTTTCCACATTATTAACAACCGTAGGGCAACCAAACAAACCACTTTGTGTTGGAAAAGGTGGTCTGACTGAAACCACAGGTCGTTGCCCTTCAATTGAGCGTAATAATGCTGTTTCCTCACCACAAATATAAGCGCCCGCACCACGAATAATTTTAAAGCTGAAGTCAGTATCAAGGGTTAATGCAGTATATTGCTCAATCGCCTTTTCTGTATTGATAATCGCTTGTGGGTACTCATCTCTAATGTATAAAACACCTATTTTTGCGCCCGTTAAAAAACCAGCTATTAACATGCCAAAAAGTACCGTATGCGGCCTTTCTTCAAGTAAATAACGATCGCTAAATGCGCCAGCATCTCCCTCATCGGCATTGCAAACAATATATTTATCATTGCCGCCCGCACTATTTTCAACGTTGAGATTTTTAGCATCAAGGCATGAACGCCACTTAAAACCCGTAGGAAAACCTGCACCACCACGACCACGCAGGCCTGAATCGCTAACTTGTTGCAGTAATTCATCCACTGAGCTTGTCTGTTTTAGTGTGGTAAATAAAGCATAATACTGTGCGACATCACTGGGTGATGACCCCATATCAGCAGTTAAAATAGGCTCAGCCAAACTACAAGCAACCTGATAGTACTCCGTTGATTTTTTTTCTGGCTCTTTAACTAATTGATTAAGGTTTTCAATATCATCACCAGAGAAATTATTACCATCAATTTGAAAGGCACTATTTTGTGCACAACGACCAAGACAAGTAACATGACCAATATTTTCTTGGCCATATACTTTCATCAACTCAGCATTAACATAAGCTTGATTACCCGCACATAAACACGATGAACCATTACAAACGTAAGCTTTTTTATTGGCATTAAGGTTTTGACCATCATCAATAAAATCGTAAAAACTAGCAGTGCCATAAACAATAGCTTCACCAACAAGAAACTCTTTCGCTAATTTGGCGCGCGTTTGTGCTTTTTGTTTTTTATTTTGCTTTGGTTCACTAAAAACTAACTGTTGAAATAAAGTTTGTTCAACACCTGTTCTTTTCGCTAGTTGTGATAAATTTTTTGACATACAGGACTCTATTTTTTGTCTTTAAATTTTATTTAAAATCGTTTTGATAATTATCTCTGATGATAAATATTTTGTTTAGTGCAAACTAATTTAGCTATTTCATTAAACGCCAATCACCATGATAAACATTAAAACCACGCTCACTAACAAAGCCAATTAACGTTAAGTCAAAACGTTGCGCTGCTTGTATCGCTAAATCAGATGGCGCTCCCACACCAACTAAAATACTAAACCCAGCCATAATCGTTTTTTGTACTATTTCAAAACTAATGCGACTACTAACTAATAAAACAAGTAATTCACTCGCACACTCAGTTGGCGTTACAGTATGAAGCCGTTCTCTTTTAAATTGATTTTGTTTATTAAGCAAATAATGACCTATCACTTTATCAACTGCATTGTGGCGGCCAATATCTTCAAAGCTATGCAGTAAACTAGCTTGGTGGTTAAATAACGAAGCACTGTGAACGCCACCGGTCTGGTTAAATAATTTTTGTGACACTACCATTTGAACCGATAGTGTACTTATGCTTTTTATTGGAAAATAAAAGTTTTGCTCTGCTTGCGTTAATGGTTTCGGATTTTTCATCTCTAAAGCAGTTAACGAAGTAGCACCACACAAACCACAGCTAGAATAGGTTATTTGATAGCGCTCAAGTGAGGTAAGATCAGGTACAAATTTTTCCGTCAATTGCACTAACCACTGATTATTATCTTTTTCATCAGTATCCACCGCCACAGATTCAATATCATGAAGACTATTAATAACGCCTTCACTGACAAGTAAACCGATGATCAGAGCCTGCTCATTATTTGGTGTTCTCATGGTAATGGCAAAAATATTTTCTTGCCTTTTACCATCTTGAAACCACAACAAGGCCACTTGCAATGGTTGCTCAACAATTACCACATCAGACGTTATTTTTCTACTCACTAGCTCACCAGTAAAAGAATAATTTATTTTTGTTATTTTTTTTGTCGATTGCACTGACATACTGTAATTTTCCATACAAAACTTTACTTAACAACAACTATACCCAAGCCACTTCAAGATGCAGGATTCAGCTGAAATTATAAACGTATTTAGGCAAGACATTGATTGAAGATAATGGTTATTCCCTTGTCGAAATCAATAACGCCGTATAAAACGTTTATAAACCAGCCCTTCGGGGACGGCTGAGCAAACCATGCTATGTGTTGCACCTGTTTTTAAGGGAGTGACCATTAATAAAAAGGTGGGCCTTAATCATGATTCGCTCAATCGTCCTGAAACTCGCATCTTGAGGTGGTTTGGGTATAACACATATGAAATGGATATGAGTTAAAGTCTAACGCCTTAGCGGTAAAGTTCAAAGTCATGTTGATAAATTATTTGGTATTCAATATAGAATTGCAAAAACTCCCGATCCTATGTAGTTGTTATTTTGATGGTAGAAAAGGAACAATGAAATTAATTTAACAACAAAAACAGTACATAGTTGTTTATTTCGTCATTGTGTCTTACTTTTAATAAGTAAAGTGAATTTTCATTCACAACACAATTCAACTAAGTCTATTTCATAAGGATAAATGATCCGTGAGTCTTTCAAAAAACACCGAAAGAATAAACAATTTTCTAGTTGTACTACTGATATTGCTTACTTTGCTTATTATCGTATTGCAGTATTCGGGGTTAGAACGACACCTTATAGTTGATCTAGATAACAGCGATAGGATCACTGCCAGAGATGATAGGACGGTTAATGGTTCATCAATTAGCTCTTATATAAAAACCACCAAAGGTCTTGAATTTACTTGTCAAATAATCATAGGAAATTTTTCTCGGCCTTATTGTGAATTAGTTATTGATGTAAAAAGCATAACCGAACAAAACATAACTAAAGGGGTAGATCTTAGTAACTACGATCAAATAGGTGTATGGCTAAAGCACAACCACCCTCAACAACCTGGCACTCGCATTGAATTACATAATTTCAATAGCGAATATTCTACTGAAGGGATTACTAACAGCCTAAAATACAACACGGTAGAATTTAAAGAAAAATACGTTCCTTATCCTACGTGGATAAAACTACAGAACTTTTCTGTACCCTCTTGGTGGAATAACAAACATAACTTATCTCTTAATAATGGCGGAACTGAATTTTCCAATATCTACTCAATGGCAATAACAACAGGTACTTTAGTACAAGAAGGAAGTTTTAAAGTCACCTTAGAGCGAATTAAATTTAAGGGAAAGTATTTTAAAACGGAAACATTACTCTCCTTTTTAATTGCCATTTGGAGTTTAGCTATAGGTTACTTTATTAGACGATTTAGCAATACCAACCATAACCTTGATGAAGTATTAGAGCAGCAAAAAGAATGGCAATTTAAAGCAACGAGTGATGTGCTGACTGGCGCTTTAAATAGAGCAGGTTTACGTAAGTGTTTTGATAAACTCACACCAAGTGACTTACACGAGTTGAGTATTCTCTTCCTCGACCTCGACCATTTTAACCAAATAAATGAAACTTATGGCCATGATTTTGGCAATGAAATTTTAAAAATGTTTGTTAAAGAGATTAACTCTGCCTGTCGCAGTAGTGACGTATTAGCACGTTGGGGTGGTGAAGAGTTTTTATTAATATGCCCCGAAACCTCAATAAACCAAGCAATGGACGTTGCAGAGAAAGTCAGGAAGACCATTGAAAAATCGATGTGGCCAAAAAAAATCAAGCTTACCTGCAGTATAGGCGTCGCACAAATGTATGATGAAGATTTAAATAGCTTTATTGAACGTGCCGACAAAGCTCTGTATACCGCTAAAAGTAATGGTAGAAACTGCGCCATCGCTTCATAA
>JAWSUX010000040.1:0-3053 GCA_033852215.1 Colwellia sp.
AAACCATCATAGGAGCCATAGAGCTTCGTGGCCTTTTGCCAGGCTCTACGCGGTTAGCTACCCACTTACCGTCACGTTTGGGCGATAAAGAAAAATCAGTCAGTTGATTGTTTAAAATAAAACCTTCTACCATCAACGCTGAGCCAAAACCGTTTTCAATGCTACTTGTCATAGAAATAGCATTACCATCAGCGTCAATTATAGACAAATGACTGGTAGATGGTCGCTCAATCGCATCATCATTAGCCTGAGATTTTGCTTCTATGGGGATACCCGCAGAAGCTTTACCCATATCAGTTGTTTCATTTATTAATTTGGCTCGATTAGCCAAGTACTTTCTATTAAGCAGACCATCGACCGGCACACTGACAAAATCACTATCCGCAATATATTGACTTCTATCGGCAAAAGCCAAGCGTGAACTTTGAGCTAACAAATGTATTGCCTGTACTGAGTTAGCTTGATATTGCGCCATTTTAAACGATTCTAATTGCGCTAAAATTTGAATAACAGTTATACCACCTGAACTAGGAGGTCCCATACCACAAAGTTTATATTGGTGATAACCACCACAAACAACGGGTCTTTCGATGGCTTTATAACTCGCCATATCATCTAAGCTAAGAAGACCTGGTGAAATAATAGCGTTTTGTACTTTATCTACGATGCTTTTTGCTAACCACCCTTGATAAAAAACGTTAATACCGTCTTTGGCAATACTACGTAATGAATTAGCCAGTTTTGGATTTTTTAGTAGTTCTCCCGCTTGAACTCTTTTACCTTGAGGAAAAAAATACTTATTAATTTCAGGTAATTTATGTATGCCGGGATTAAAATTAGCACCTAATAGTTTTTCTAAACGAGCAGAGACAATAAAACCTTGCTCCGCTAACGTTATTGCAGGGATGAATAACTCTGACCACGCTAGCTTGCCAAATTTTTGATGTGACATTTTCAAACTAGCTAATAAACCCGGTACACCAACCGATTTACCACCAACAACAGCGTCTATCCACCTTAATGGTTGCCCTTTATTATCTAGAAACAGTTCACTTGTGACAGCTTTAGGCGCTATCTCTCGACCATCAAAGCTAGTTATCCCTTTACTTTTTTCATGCCAATACAACATAAATGTTCCGCCGCCAATACCAGACGACTGTGGTTCTACCAACGTTAAGACCAACTGTGCCGCAATAGCAGCATCTACCGCACTACCTCCTTTTTCTAACATGGCAAAACCCGCTTTAGTTGCATAAGGGTTTGCTGAAGCAACCATATATTCTTTACCAATAACAACTTTCTTTACGGTAAAACCGCTTGCGGCTTCTGGCTCTCTATCTTCATGTATTGGCTTATTAGTCGGCTCAGCGTTCAATTCCATGGACGCGATGTATAAAGAACACAGAAAACTTATAAAAATAAAGACGTTTTTTTTGATAGAAAATGGCATTACTTTTTTCCTAGATAATTTATTTGATCTGCACTGAGGTGACTTTTAGGCCTAAAAGATAACTGAAATTGATTAAAGTCGTTAAACTTCATTAATAGTTTTTGGTACTTATCATTACCTTCCAGTAGACCTAATGCATAACAGCAGGCTTCAAGACTAGATAAAGCATTTTTTTTAGCTACTTTTCGAATATAATATTGACCAGTATTAGCTAATGATTCGGGCAAACATACGTGCGGCAATTGCTGTAACGTTTGAGACAGCATAAACATCTTATAAGATTTTTTCCATGTACCATCAAGAATAATCAAACAGTAGGGTTTTATCTGTTGTTTTAATGTTATGTTTATTTGTTTAGTTTCATGACTGGTCTTATGACTAGATTCGTGGCTAGCCTTATAATTACCTTCATTATTTCCATCGGAATGACTTTGTAATTCTTTTTGCTGCAGTAAACGACTTACCGAGCCTGATAACTCTTGTGCCTGCTCACTTGGATATAATAATAGCCCCTGAAACTTTGTTAACACGTGTAAAAACGGTTCATTATCAGTGAAATTTTCACCAATAATAACTTGGCAAGAAAGAAGAGATTTAGCAAGCAAAGTAACCGTGCCTTTAGTTTGTGATATTTCGCTCGGATGTTGTAAAACCACGACGTGAATATCATTATCTATAGGCGTAATAAACGAACAGATACAGGCGTTTTGAGGTCGTATACAATTGGGGCAAAGTGTTCTTTTGGTCATAAATATTAAGTAAAAATAAAAAACTAAAATCAAAAAAGCCATTGTATACTCTATTTTCTTTTAGCCAATACTTTTTCCTATAATGCACTTATCTCTTAAATTTTTTCCTATCAGCAAAGAACACTCTATCAGTGTTCTTATTGTGGCTTTATTATCAATAGTAGCCTTTATTTTCAACGATATGTTAAGTGATCTTTTCGTTTACCAACAAAGTTTAATTGCTCAAGGGGAATTATGGCGCTTAGTAACAGGTCATTTTTTTCATACCAATGGTTATCATTTATTACTTAACTTAGCTGCATTATTCATGTTATGGGCTTTACATGGAAATTATTACACGTTTAAAAACTATAGTTTGTTATTTTTCACTGCCGCTTTAACGTGCAGTTTAGGTTTATATTTTCTTAGTCACTCAATCGTACAATATGTAGGTCTATCGGGTGTATTGCATGGATTTTTTGTTTGGGGTGCTTTAATGGATATAAAAAATAATGATAAAACAGGTTATTTATTACTTATTGGTGTATGTTTGAAAATTGCTCATGAACAATTTTATGGTGCAAGCAGTGACATCAGTAGTTTAATTGAAGCCCGTGTTGCTATCGATGCGCATTTATGGGGGGCGGTTGGTGGTTTATTATTTTTTATTCTGTCATTATTTCCTTCTAAACCCAATAAGATACCCAATATATAGCTGAAGCTGATCTAAATAAATTTAAATATGAAAGAGCCGCAGACGTTAATAAAAGTATAAAATAAAAAAACTAAAGACCTTATAATTACGTTACTTTTGTGGAAAGCTCCAACGTTAAGCTCCCCCCTTTAATGGATAAACGCCTATGTTATGCCCTTGT
>JAWSUX010000392.1:0-7835 GCA_033852215.1 Colwellia sp.
CTAGGTATAACTAAAAATACACAAGAGGATTTTAGCGTGAGCAGCTAATAGTTAGCAAGTATTAGTTAGCAAGTAATAGTATTTTTAAGGACACTTCCACACGATAAACAACAAATAGTGTTAGCATTAATGATTACTGAGAGTGTCGTGACACGTTATTCATATCTCTTATCATTCTCTATTTTCCAACGCCGTAATTAATTTTTCTTTTTCATCAATTAATTTCGTTACCTCAAGTTTACATTCAGGTAGCCAGCGCTGCAGTGCCTCTTGCAACTTCATAGGATCCACTGGTTTGGAAACAAAGTCACTCATGCCCGCGGCAAGGCACTTTTCACGATCACCCTGCATGGTATTGGCAGTCATGGCAATTATAGGCACCTCTCTATCGAGTACAGTTGATTTTGAATCGCGGATATTACGGCTGGCTTCATAACCATCCATTATTGGCATTTGGCAATCCATGAAGACGAGATCAAAGGGTAGGCTTTTTAACATATGCAACGCTTCTTCACCATTAGCAGCCACCTCGGCCTTTATGCCAAATTTTTTCAGTAAACCTTGGGCGACTTTCTGGTTGATAGCATTATCTTCCACCACTAGCACCCGAGCGGTAAATTGAGGTAAGTCACGATTACGATATGATGTGTTCATCTCTATTTTTTCTATACCTGTATCCATACCGATTACTTGTATCAGCGTATTGTATAACACAGACTGATCGATGGGTTTACTCAAATACCCCGCAAAACCTGCTTTTTTTAATTTTTCCGCATCGCCACGTAATCCTTGAGAAGTGAGTGCCACCAAGTGAATGTCAAGCAGATTGCAATCCTTTTTAATCGCATCAGCTAACTGAAAACCATCTACCTCAGACATTTGCATATTCATAATCACTATATGGTAAGGAGTACCCTGTGAAACGCCGGCAGCGAGCTGTTTAAGCGCCTGCTGACCACTATCAACTAGCGTAAACTCCATCTGCCAATTAGTTAATAACTGGCCCAACAAATTACGATTGGTAACATTATTATTTACGATTAAAACTTTCTTGCTATGTAAGTTATTCTCGAGAGCATGAGATGATTTATTAGTAACATTGTCGAGGTGAAGCGTAAACCAGAACATTGAACCATTATCACTATTGCTTTTTACCCCTATTTCGCCACCCATTAGCTCTACCAGCTGTTTACTGATAGACAAACCTAAACCCGTACCGCCGTATTTCCGAGTGGTGGAACTATCTGCTTGGCTGAAGCGTTCAAAAAGTTTATCCTGTTTTTCTTTCGATAGACCAATGCCAGTATCACTAATCTCAAAAAGCAACTTTGTTTTATGTTCTGTTCTTTCTTGCTCCTTACAATACACAGCGACTTCACCTTGCTCAGTAAATTTAATCGCGTTACCTATCAAATTAGTAAGAATTTGACGAATACGTCCTGAGTCGGCAATAAACCACTGATGTTCCATCCGGTTAGCAGGACAAATTAACTCAAGTCCTTTGCCATGTGCGCGAAAAGCAATGCCGCTACCCAGTTCATGCAACAATTGTTCTAAATCGAATTCAACGGGCGATAACTCCAACATACCTGCTTCCACTTTAGAGAAGTCGAGAATGTCATTAATTATAGTCAATAGTGACTCAGCGCTGTTTTTTACTGTTTTGGCGAAGTGGTGCTGCTCTTGATTCAACGTAGTGTCTAGTAACAAATTAGTCATGCCTATTACCCCATTCATCGGGGTACGAATTTCGTGACTCATGTTCGCTAAAAAGTCAGTTTTTGATTCATTGGCAACATCGGCTTGTTTTTTTGCTTCATCTAAACGGGCAATAGTCTCTTTTTGGGAAGATATATCGGTACGGATTGACGTGTAACCACTTAATTTATTTTCATTATCGTAAAGTGGCACAATGGTAGTATCCACCCAGTAAAGATGACCATCCTTGGCTTTGTTACAGACTTCATCGTGCCAGAACTCCCCTTTAGAAACCATCAAAAACATCTCACGCCAATAATTTTCTGGCTGATTGTTTGAGTTAAGAAGTCGATGATTTTGTCCAATGAGTTCATCTCTGCTATAACCACTAACAGCACAAAACCTATCGTTAGCGTAAGTAATAATGCCTTTTATATCAGTCACTGAGACCAGTGAATGTTGGTCCATCGCTGTTTTCTGTGCAGCCAAATCTTTGTTGGCAATATCGGCTTGTTTTTTAGCGCTAACTAAACTTTGAGTATGCTGGTTAAGTTCCTGGTTTTGTGTGTTTAAAAATTGTAGCAGTTTTTCTGTTTCAATACGGCTTAACACAGCTTGTAGAATAATACCGATATTTTTTATTACTTGCTCAATTAGACCTTTGTGAACCGTTGAAAAATTTTCACTCGTACCAATTTCTATTACGCCTAATATTTCACCTTCAAACGAGATAGGCAATAAAACGATATTATTTGCTTTGATTTTTCCTAGGCCAGAGTTTATTAAAAGGTAATCATCCGAGAGGTTAGAAACATACATCGTTTTCTGATTTAAAGCACATTGACCCACCAACCCTTCACCTAAAATAATTTTTTTAGCTTTTTGTAGATCATCAGCAGAGCATGCATATGAACCAATTAACGATAACGTAACATGCTTTTTGTTGTTGTTGTTGTTGTTGTTGTTGTTGTTGTTGTTGTTGTTCAGATTATGAGATGTTAGCTCGCTACCGCTATTATGTTTTATATAAAACATTCCTACCAAACCATTAATTTTGGGCAGTAGATTATTTAATAAATCAGAGGAAAAATTTTCAAGAGCAATGTGCCCTGGCAACTTTTCTAAAATACTCGCTAAGCTACTTTTAATCCAATCCTCTGCTTCAAGTCTATTTTTTTCTTTTTCTAACGTTACATTTTTCTCTAAAAGATTATCCTTCATTAATTGTACTGAATCACTCAGCAAGCGGATTTCTTCGACATGGCTTTCTTTAAAATTAAGGTTGAACTGTCCCTTACTCATTCCTTTAATAATATCGATAATATCGTTAAGTGGAGCTTTAACTCCTCGTATAAACTTTAAACCGACAACAACAGAACTTATTGAGCCTATTAACAGTAAAATAATTAAAAGCCATTTTAATTGTGCAAATTGACGATGAGTCTTAAGGTAATCTTCAGTCTGTAACTTATCTTGATTTTCAACCATTTTATTTAAAATAACTTTAATTTCAAAAGCTAACGGCGCAGCCTTGCTCTTAAGTAAGTATTTAGCCTTATCCCAAGACTCAGAACTTCTAATTTTAAACATTTTTTCGGGCAAATAAGAAAACTCAGATCTAATGCGGCTAAATTTTTCATATGCTACTAACTGTTGTGCATTGAGGTTATCTTTTTTAAGTGCAAGCTCCGAAAAATTTTCACTGTTTATTAACCATTGTTGCTCAAATTTAATTTTGAATTTTTCGTCGCCTGAAATAATAAACGCTCTAATATTGGCAAGGCATGAAGCAAAACTTCCTCGAACATTGGCCAATATTGCCAACATATTTTGTCGATTGATATTAAAGTCACGGGTTTTCTCAAACTCAATTATTTTGGTGATTTCAGCCATCAAAATAGCCGCTTTAGGTGCCGCTTCAGTGAATAGAATTTCAGATGCCTCTCTATTTTGTGTAGAGTTAGCAATTTTTTCTATGTGATTTTGATAACTTTCAAATTCTTTTAACGAGGATTGTATCGATCTTAGATGTTTGATATTTTCAGGGTTTGTCCAATTAGCAGAAAGCAGGTTCATTTCATCAATCGATTTAGTTATTTCTTCAGTCCAAGCATGTTTTCTTTCATGTTTAAATTTTTCTCCGCCGTCCTCATAACCAATAAGCATCCAACCTCTAAGGGCGGCTAACGAGTGATTAATACCATTTAATAACATTAAGCTTGACCTTGCGGTCGGACTTCTCAAATCTTTAATATTGTCACTTGATGCTTCAATGCTCTCTAACTGATTCAGCGTCACGATTAACGAAATGACAAATATCGATAGAATAAGCGCATAACCAAAGCCAATTTGCTTGGATATTGAGTTTAAATGAAACATTTTTGTGAGGTACTCCTGACTGTATTATTAATTTTTTGTGCTAGTAAATAGAGGTAGTAGAAAGGGTAATGCGGGTAATTCATGAGGTCGCTCCGTGTACCTAATATTATTCAATGTGACATGTGCTTCGAGCCATATTTAAAAACTCAATGTTAATAATAGCTTAAATTTTAATTTAAGATGACATTTCGCACTGAAAGTTGATATTTACTATGCTGAGTGAATTTTAGATCAACATAATCAGGTAAAACTAAGCAAGACTTGCCTTTCGCTTAAGGCTGTATATACTAACAGTACAACTGTGTAAAATTACAGGCTAAAAACATGACCTCTGCATTAGATAAATTACCGCCTCTGACAAATCGACAACAACAAATTTTTGATTTAATCAAAGACAATATTAACAATACTGGCATGCCGCCAACACGTGCTGAAATTGCTAAATTTTTCGGTTTTAAATCAGCCAATGCTGCTGAAGAGCATTTAAAAGCGCTCGCTAAAAAAGGCTATATTGAAATGCTAGCCGGTACTTCTCGTGGTATTCGCCTACCTGAGGCCTTAATTGAAGAAGAAGGTTTGCCACTTGTTGGCAGAGTTGCTGCAGGTGAGCCTATTTTGGCTGAGGAACATGTTGAAGATCATTACAAAATGGATGGTAATTTATTTCATCCTCCCGCAGATTATTTATTGCGTGTGGTGGGTGAAAGCATGAAAGACATTGGAATTTTAGACGGTGATTTATTAGCAGTACACCAAACAACTGATGTAAAAAATGGTCAAGTTGTTGTTGCTCGTGTTGAAAATGATGTCACGGTAAAACGTTTCAAACGTGAAGGAAATATTGTTTATTTACATGCAGAAAATGAAGATTTTTCACCTATAAAAGTGGATTTGTCTAATCAAGAATTTAACATCGAAGGCATTGCCGTTGGTATCATTCGTAATGATACTTGGATGTAATATTAAACACACTTTGCCAGCTATTGTTTATTTACCTATGTTAGTAAACCAATAAATAATAGCTCGACTCACTTTACCCCCCTTCTTTCTCCTGTACTAAAATCAAGCCTATAAGTATCATTAACCTTATTAGAGCTATTACTCCATTGAATTAAATAGCTTTTTCTTATTTTTCATTCTATAAATTAATTGACCTAGATCAAAAAATAGCGTAATTCTAGTAAGGTAAGTATAAAAAGCAAACGAAAACCGAGCGGTAAAAGACCAAAATAAAAATAAAAAGACGTCGAAGTGCCAGTCCTCATTTGTTATGAAATAGGTAATATATTTTGATAACAAGCTGCCTCACTAAAATTAGTTCATCGTAAGATAACTAATTCACGTCAAAAGTTGAAAATAAAGCATTAACAGAACTTCAGTTTAATGAGACGTGATTTACATTGCTGTATTTCTGTTTTATACGAGTGGTTTTAAGCCACCTAAAAACAAGGAGATGTCGAGTGAGCAGATGTAACCTAGCTTGGCTATTTTGCCTAAGCTTAATAAGTAATGGTGTTTGGGCTGATACTCAGCTTAATTTAACCCAAGGGGTAACCGCAGTCAGTAGGGATGTATATGACTTACATATGCTAGTTCTCTATATTTGTACTGCAATAGGGCTAATTGTTTTCGGCGCTATGTTTTATTCCATTATTTTTCATCGAAAATCTAAAGGAGCCAAACCTGCTGATTTCCATGAGAGTACCAAGGTCGAGATATTATGGACCGCCATCCCAATTGTTATTCTTGTCGCCATGGCAATTCCCGCAACGAAAACCTTAATTGCGATGGAAAACAATGACGATTCAGATATAACGATTCAAATCACTGGCTCACAGTGGAAGTGGCATTACAAATACTTCAATCAAGATATAGAGTACTATTCAGTACTTTCAACACCGCGCGAACAATATCAAAATCAGCAAGGCCTTGGCGAAACTAAAGGTGAAAATTACTTACTTGAAGTTGATAAACCTCTCGTTATTCCTGTTAATAAAAAAGTCCGTTTTTTAATTACCTCTGATGATGTTATTCATGCTTGGTGGGTGCCTGCTTTTGCTGTTAAACAAGATGCTAATCCTGGTTTTATTAACGAGGCTTGGACGAGTGTGGATAAACCGGGAGTTTACCGCGGTCAGTGTGCTGAACTTTGTGGTAAAGATCACGGCTTTATGCCCATTGTGGTCGAAGTGAAATCAGCGGAAGATTATGATATTTGGTTAAGTGAGCAACAGCAGCTTGTCGCTTCTGCCGCTGATGCAGAAAAAGCATCACTTTCGGCTTCATTGTCACAAGAAGAATTAATGCAGCTCGGTGAAAACACCTACACGGCTTATTGCTCTGCTTGTCATCAGCCTACTGGTTTAGGTTTACCTCCTGCATTCCCTGCCCTTAAAGGTAGTCCTGCGGTTACAACAGGCACTGTGGCAGAACATATCAATGTTGTTTTTAATGGCCGTGCAGGCACTGGCATGCAAGGTTACGGTAAACAATTAAGCTTAAAAGAAATTGCTGCCGTTGTTACCTATGAGCGCAATGCTTGGGGTAATGATACCGGTGATGCAGTGCAAGCGTCTGATGTAAAATCTGCTGTTGAAAACACAACACAGGATGTAAAAGAATCTGTAGCAATTGAAACAAAAGTTGAAGATGCCGTAGAGACCATTACTGAAGAAGCCGCTGTAGAAAATTTAACTAAAACATATACCCAAGGTGAATTAATGACTATGGGCGAAAAAGTCTATATGAAAGCCTGTGTTGCTTGTCATCAACCGACTGGTGCAGGGTTACCTCCAGCATTTCCTGCACTTAAAGGCAGTGTGATTGCAACGGGAGATGTCGCTGTTCATTTAGATATGGTGCTTAACGGTAGTAAGACAAATCCTGCCATGGGTGCTTTTGCTAGCCAATTAACCAAAACAGAAATAGCGGCAGTTGTTACTTATGAGCGTAATGCTTGGGGAAATAATACCGGTGATTTAGTACAACCTGCAGCTGTTGATGCTGCTAGTGCGAAGTAGGGAGATACAAAATGACTACAGACGTTATAGAACAAGATTCGCACGACGAACATCATGATGAACATAGCCACAAGATGACAGGTATTAAACGCTGGTTATATACCACAAACCATAAAGACATTGGTACTTTGTATTTATGGTTTGCCTTTATCATGTTTTTAACGGGCGGCGCACTTGCTATGGTGATCCGCGCCGAACTCTTTCAACCTGGACTACAACTAGTAGAGCCTGATTTTTTTAATCAGTTAACTACTGTGCATGGTTTGATCATGGTCTTTGGCGCAATTATGCCTGCATTTACTGGCTTTGCTAACTGGATGATACCTATGATGATTGGGGCGCCAGATATGGCATTACCCCGCATGAACAACTGGAGCTTTTGGATTCTACCTTTTGCTTTTGCCATTTTGTTAGGTTCATTTTTTATGGAAAGCGGGGCGCCAAACTTTGGTTGGACTTTCTACGCACCTCTTTCGACCACCTATTCGAATGGTAGTACGGCTTTCTTCGTGTTTGCTGTACATATTATGGGGATCTCTTCAATTATGGGGGCAATTAATATTGTCGTTACCATAATGAATTTGCGTGCACCTGGTATGACTTACATGAAAATGCCATTGTTTGTTTGGACATTTTTCATTACCGCTTATTTA
The DNA here is from genome assembly GCA_033852215.1 of Colwellia sp. Taxonomy (GTDB): domain Bacteria; phylum Pseudomonadota; class Gammaproteobacteria; order Enterobacterales; family Alteromonadaceae; genus Colwellia. The sequence continues at coordinate 7,751 of JAWSUX010000392.1, forward strand.
CTTATTGCCGTAATGCCCGTGCTCGCAGGTGTGGTTACTATGTTATTAACCGATACCTATTTTGGCACAAGTTTCTTTAATGCCG
>JAWSUX010000393.1:0-3983 GCA_033852215.1 Colwellia sp.
TGACTGCATCGAGAATGTGGCTCGTTTTAAAGTCTTTATCACTACGAATATCAAGGGCGATACCTTCCTCTCTATTCACCAAAAATGTTAAATCCTGCGTGCTTATTTGCTTAACAGGTGACATTTGAATTTTTATTGTTGTGACAATAATCATAACAAAAAGAGCTACCCACGCTGCACTCAACATGCCGTTATCGCTAGCAAAAGTAATTAGTTGTTCCATAAAAGCCGACCGTTATTATCTATAATTTTAATGGTCGCTATTATACGCAAGTCTTAGCTAAATGCACGTAAGACGAGTTTAAATACGCGCTTATTCAAGTCTACTTCCTTTAAAATAGTTAAAACTTAGTAACTCGGTTGAGATCATTTCTTTAATGAATAACTGTCTCGCCCTGTGTACAATGCTTGCTAAATTTTGTAATCAGATAAGTGACAGGAAAACTCATGGCGAATAAGAAATCTATAGTACTGATGATATTAGATGGTTGGGGTTATAGAGAGGATGCAAACTCTAATGCAATACTTAAAGCAAATACACCAGTACTCGATAATTTAAAAGCCAATTACCCTAATATGCTTATCGACACCTCAGGCATGGCCGTGGGCTTGCCTGAAGGACAAATGGGAAACTCTGAAGTAGGTCATGTAAATTTAGGCGCAGGCCGCATTGTTTATCAAGATTTCACGCGTATAACCAAATCAATTGATGACGGTGAATTTAATGAAACCCCTGCACTTTGCCAAGCGGTAGATAAAGCCGTCACCAACGACAAAGCTGTTCATATCTTTGGCTTATTATCACCCGGCGGTGTACATAGCCATGAAGAACATATTTTTTCTATGATGGCACTGGCTAAAAAACGTGGTGCTAACAAAGTTTATTTACATGCCTTTCTAGATGGGCGAGATACCCCGCCACGCAGTGCTAAAGCATCACTTGAAAAAGCCCAACAAAAATTTGAACAGTTATTTACAGAAAAGTCAGGTGAGGGACAAATAGCATCAGTTATTGGACGTTATTTTGCTATGGATAGAGATCAGCGCTGGGATCGTGTTGAAGCTGCATACAATTTAATGGTCAGTGGCGAAGGATTACACCAATATGATAATGCGTTAAGTGCATTAGATGCGGCTTATCAACGTAATGAGAATGATGAATTCGTTAGTGCTAGTGCTATCACTAACGCCAATGGTGACACCATTAAGGTAAATGATGGGGATGCCTTAATCTTCATGAATTTCAGAGCCGATCGTGCTCGCCAATTTAGCCGATGTTTCACCGAAGAAAGTTTTGATGGTTTCACACGTAAAGTGATCCCTAAATTAAGTGATTTTGTTATGCTGACACAATATTCAGCCGACATAAAAGCCAGTTGTGCTTTTGCACCTAAAGCATTGAATAATGTGTTGGGTGAATGGTTAGAAAAACATAATAAAACTCAATTGCGACTATCCGAAACTGAAAAATATGCACACGTTACTTTTTTCTTTAGCGGTGGCAAAGAAGATACCTTTATTGGTGAAGAGCGAATTTTAGTCCCATCACCTGATGTGGCAACATACGACTTACAGCCTGAAATGAATTCAACAATACTTACTGACAAATTAGTAGCTGCCATCGAAAGTGGCAAATATGATTTTATTGTTTGTAATTACCCTAATGGCGATATGGTTGGCCACACGGGTTGTTTTGAAGCGGCAGTAAAAGCGTGTGAAGCTGTTGATAATTGTATTGGCCGCGTGGTTTCTGCTTTAGACAAAACAGGCGGAGAATGTTTAATCACCGCTGATCACGGTAATGCGGAACAAATGCAAGACGAAAAATCTGGTCAAGCTCATACCGCACATACGTGTGAGCCTGTGCCGCTTATCTATGTTGGTCGTCAAGCCATAGCGGCAACTACTGGCGCCTTAAGTGATATATCACCTACCTTATTGCACTTAATGAATATGGAGCAACCTGAAGAAATGACAGGGTCAATATTAATGCAATTATTGAAGTAGAGCAGGTATAAATGATATAAAGACTTTTCTTTTTATTGTTTAAGCTAATAACTTTATTTTCATGATTTTTTTTTCTGATGCCTTTTATTTATTTAGTTTCCGCGTTAGCGCTGTGAATCTAACAATAAAAGCAAGCTTACTTTTTGTAAGCTTGCTTTTTATTGCGCCACTGCAAATCAACGCAGAGACTAATAGCAATACCAATAAGAATGAAAAATCACAGCACACAAATCAAGCTAAACTAAACGACGTTCAACAAGCTATAGCGAAACAACAATCCAGTATATTTTCTACCAATAAAAAAAGAACCAAGATAGAAAAACAGCTTAAACAAGATGATTTAGCCATCGCAAAAGTTGCTAAGACAATAAATACCCTTGAAAACAAACTTAGCCAATCAAAAGAAAAAATAGCCAAACTTGCCAGCAAGAAAAAGAAATTAACTCAAGATAAACAACAACAAGAACGATTGCTCGCTCAACAACTGCGTTCTGCCTACACTACAGGTCAACACGATTATTTAAAATTACTATTAAACCAAGATCAAAGTGAAAAAATTCAACGTACCATCAGTTATTATCAATACTTGAACAAAGCTCGCACAGCAGAAATAGACCTATTTCAAGCAACGCTTGCACAATTATTACAAATAACAATAGAGCATCAGGCACAAATAACACATTTACAAACCTTAAAAAGTGAACATATAGCTCAAAATGTACAACTAAAAAACACCAAAGTGAAACGTAATAAAACGCTAGCGAAATTAAGTAAGAAATTACTCTCGGGTCAACAACGATTAAGCAAATTAAAAGCAGAGGAGAGTAACTTAAACCAAGCGTTACAAAAACTCGCCGCTCTTATTCAGGCTGAAATAAATTTAACCGGTTTAAGTAAACTAAAACGAAAATTATCGTGGCCTGTCGCTGGGCGTATGCGTCATAGCTTTGGTAGCCGCAAACAAGGGTATTTAAAGTGGAAAGGCGTATTACTTAGTGCTCCCATAGGTAAACAAGTGCAAACTATACATAATGGCACCATATTATTTTCGGATTGGCTAAAAGGTTATGGTTTATTAACAGTAATTGACCATGGCAACGGTTATATGAGCTTATACGCCCATAACCAAACCTTATTAAAATCTGTTGGTGAGCGAGTAGAAACAGGAGAGCCTATCGCTTTAGTAGGACAAAGTGGTGGCCAAGAACAACCTGGTTTATATTTTGAAATACGCCACCAAGGTAAAGCAGTAAACCCTAAACTTTGGTGTAAATAGCGCTACACAGTGGTAGGTTTAACTGCTACTATTTTGTTGTAACGTATAGTAAACAGAATTATTTTTCAAAAGGATTTCCAAATAAATATTCCAAAAAACTTTTCCTAACAAATTTTCCTAACAATGAATTAAGGGTTATTTTGAAAGTCAGACCAAATTTTTTTTCGATTACTTCCTATCTTATCTTCAGTATTTTTCATAGTTCTTATGTATTCGCACAGCCAGCGAAAGTTGCCATTGTAATAGATGATATGGGTTATCGTTATACTGATAAACACGCCCTATCTCTACCAGGCAATGTTACCTACGCGATTTTACCACACACTATTTATGGCAAAAAGTTAGCCTTGAAGGCGCAAGAACAAAAAAATGATGTCTTAATACATGTGCCCATGGAAGCTAATAACCGAAAATTTTTAGGGCCTGGTGCATTAACGAGTACAATGAACGAGCAAGCAATACAAAAAAGTTTGGCTGATTCTTTTGCCGAAATACCTTTTGCTATTGGCATTAACAATCACATGGGTAGTTACTTAACTCAGCTTTACAAACCCATGACGTGGACAATGAACTTTTTGAAAGAGCGTCAGTTGTTTTTTTTGGACAGTGTCACGAGCCCTAAATCAAAAGCGCTTCAGGCAGCAAAAGATATTGGTGTTCCCGTTAGAGCTCGCCATATATTTTTAGATAATCAGTTAAC
>JAWSUX010000394.1:0-4157 GCA_033852215.1 Colwellia sp.
ATTACGCAGCCAAAAGTTCATCAGAAATCAATACCTTTGTAATTTAAAACAATAATGACAGTTAATAGTATACTTTAAGCAAAGATGCATATTTATGCAATATTATTGATATAAAGACGGATCATCTTTGTTAGGCCTAGTTTTAAAACGTCGATGTAACCACATATATTGTTCGGGTTGAACTGAAATAGCTTTCTCTAGTTCATTATTTATTCTAGTTAAATCGTTTTTATCATTATCTGTTGGGAAATTCTCTAGTGGCGCAGATATCTCTATTGTATAACCACTGTTATCATTATTTCTACGCGGAATAATCATCACTGTTTTTGTCTTGTCTTGTCTAGCAAAAATAAGAGTGCCAGTGGTTGTCGCAGCTTCTTTTACAGCAAAAAAGGGCACGAATAAACTTTTATTACGGCCGTAATCTTGATCGGGAAGATAAGCGCATGCCTCTTTATCTCGAATCGCTTTAATTAAGCCTTTTACATCACGCTTTCCTAACATATATTTATTAGAACGACCTCGACCTTTAAATTGAAAAAACTCCATTAAGTGATTGTTATGAGGACGATAAAAAACAACTAAAGGGTTATCAAAACCGGCACCTCTTGCAGATATCTCTAAACTAAGATTATGCATGCCTAAAACTAATACCCCATAACCTTGTTGTTGAGCATTTTTTATATGCTCGCCTCCTATCACTTTACATTTTCGTTTCACGCGCCAGTCAGGCCACCACCAGCCCATACCTGTTTCAAACAATGCAATGCCTGTATTTTCAAAGTTTTGCAGTAGTAATGTTTGTAATTCATCTTCATTTTTTTCTGGAAAACATAACCTAAGATTGGTTAATGCGACATGTTTACGCTTAGATCCTATTTTAATTAATAATCGGCCGAGCATACGGCCCATGAATAGTTGTAGTTTAAAAGGCAACCATGAAATAGTGTACAGAATAATAACACCTAGCCAAGTGAGCCAATATTTAGGCAATAGAAAAGATAATTTAAAATTAGGCTGTAAAACTTTATTGCTACTCACAGTGTTCTCTCTGAGGGGAATGGCGATGTATATTTAGGTTGATGATTATACCTAAGTTACTTTTAAATAGGCAATTAACTTATTATCTGCTTTCAAGTAGAATAGCGGTATTATTTTTACATACTATTAATTACTGGTCGTTATGAGTAAAAGAGAAACAAAGGGCATCAATGAACAAGAAATTGAATTGATCATTGGTAATTCTAATGCTAATTTTTCTGGCGTAACATCAACTATGTTACAAGTGTTGTCTCAACAAAAAAGTTTGATCAATTTACGGGTAATGGGTAGACATCATTTACCCGACGAGTCATTAGTAATTAGTTTTTGGCAAGTAGCTAATTTATATAGAAAACCACTGTCTACAGGTAAGTTTAGAATTTTTCATGCTCGTCGTGTTGATGAAATGATACAAGCCTTGTTATTAAAGTATCTCTTTCGCGTTAAGTTAAAAATAGTCTTTAGCAGTGCCGCTCAACGTTATCGTTCAGGTTTTACTTTATGGCTTACCGATAGAATGGATGCTGTGCTCGCTATGTGTAAAGCGTCAGCGAGTTATTTACACCGAAAGCCAGATGCTATTATTTACCATGGTGTGAAAACGGATGTGTATGAGCCTGCAAAAGATAAAAGTGCGGCTTGGCAAGCTCTTAATTTACTTCCTGAAAACAGTACTATAGGTAAACAAGGGATTGCTATTTTAGGACGAGTACGTAAACAAAAAGGGGTGCACTTATTTGTTGAGTCTTGTATCGCGATATTAAAAGACAAACCTGATTATACTGCCGTGATTGTAGGTTCTATTTCTGCAAGTAACGAAACGTTTGTTAATGAATTACAGACTAAAATTGCTCATGCGGGATTAAGTGAACGTATCGTTTTTGCTGGTGAGCAAAATTTTTCAGACATCCCTAAAATATTTAGTAGTTTGTCACTCGTGGTCGCGTTGAGTGAAAATGAAGGTTTTGGTTTAACTATTTTAGAAGCCATGAGCAGCGGTGCCGCAGTATTAGCAAGTGAAGCAGGTGCGTGGCCTGAGGTGGTGCGTCAAGGTGTTGATGGTTATGTTGTACCTATTAATGATTTATCAGCCGTTACGGACAAAATGTCATTACTCTTAGATGACGAAGACAAGCTAATGCAAATGGGCCGTGATGGTCGTGAGCGCGTTTTAGAGTATTATTCAGTTGAGCGTGAAGCGAAGGAATTGGTTTCGTTTTTTAGAACGTTAATGTAGTTAATAGTTATTTAACTAGTTAGTTTTAGTCTTATTTTAAAAGCTAAAGAAGAAGTAAAATAGCAAGTAAAGTTATAAAGTTTACTTGCTGTTTTTATTTTTATCAGACTTTATTTAGCAGCGATTAAACCTGAGTTAATCGCATTAATATCTTCATCGGTAATAGTACCCGCAGCGCGTTTTAACAATAATACGTTTTGAATATAACCATAACGTGTTGATGATAAATTACGTTTAGCGTTGTATAAATTCCGTGTGCTATCTAATACATCAACAATAGTACGCGTACCAACTTCAAAACCCGCTTCAGTTGCTTCTAGTGCTTTTTGTGCACTTAATACCGACTGTTCAAACGCTTTGATAGCGGAAATAGCGGCGATTACCGTATTATAAGCATTACGCGTGGTACGAACTACCGAACGATGCGTTAACGATAAGTCTTGGCTGGCAGAAACAAAGCGACTTTGTGCTTGACGCACAGAGCTTTCGATTGCACCGCCAGAATAAATTGGAACATTTAGAGTGACGCCAAGAGAATATGAGTTTAATTGTGGCTCATTGACTGGAACGCTGTTATTTTTTTGTTTTTCTAAATCAGTGCCACTGTAGTTAGCACCAAAATCTAACGTTGGATAATGGCCAGAACGAGCAATATTGATCGTATCTTTAGCAATGTCGATACCAACCTTTGCAACAATTAAGTCTAAATTTTTTGCTTCTGCAGTGACTTGCCATTCATCGGCACTGCTTGGTGTTGGCACGGTAGTACTAAAACGTGCGGTATTTAATGTGCTGACATTTTTAGGGTAAGAATTAGTAATTACACGTAATTCTTCTTCTGCTTGAAAAATGGCATTTTCAGCACGAATTTCTTCGGTAACTGCATTGTCATATTGTGCTTGTGCTTCATGTACATCGGTTATAGCGGTTAAACCGACAGAAAAACGTTGTTTTGTTTGCTCAAGTTGACGAGCAATGGCGTCTTTTTCAGCGGTCGCAAAAACTAAATCATCTTTGGTGCCTAATAAATCAAAATAAGCAACGGTAACACGCGTAATTAAGTCTTGTTTTGCTACTTGATATGTTAAGTCACTTTGATGCGCTGATTTTTCGGCATTTCCTAAGCGCAACCAAGTATCGTGATGGTAAAGTTGCATAGTTAAATTTGCGCCGTAAGTTAAGCCATTAGAAGCATAAGTAGCCGTTTCCCCTTCAAACCTTTCATATTCGTCATCAGAATATCCTGCAGAGCCACTGATTTGTGGTAGTAATGCCGAACGTGCTTGTTCGATGTCTTCCTGCACTATTTTAAATTGTGCTTGTGCTTTTAATACCACAGGATCGTTTAATAATGCTTGTTGGTAAACCGTTAATAGATCATCAGCTTGAGCATTTACGCTAGTAACTGCGCTAGCAATAGCTATAATTAACGTGCTGAATGTTTTTTTCATGAGTAAGAGTCCCTTGAGTAGTAATACTACCCTTATTCTTGGTCATTTAATAAAATTTACTTCGATGCAGTATCCTACATGGATTTTTAAAATATCTAAATAAGATAAACGTTTGCTAGTGTAATAAATTATTACTAAAAAGAGATCTTTTATGTCACAGAGTAATATTAGCGATAAAGCAGTTCTACAATATAGTATTAAAGATATTTCAATATCTAATCTTGAGGTTAAATATAAAGGCTTCTTTGAGCTTAATGAATACCAGTTTACCCACAAGCTTTTTTCTGGCAAGCAAAGTTCGAGCATTAAACGTGAAGTATTTGAACGGGGCGATGCGGTTGTAGTACTACCTTATGATGTTAAACATGACAAAGTATTATTAATTGAACAATTCCGCCCCGGAGCTATAAGACCTTGCCGTGTTATGG
>JAWSUX010000041.1:0-19455 GCA_033852215.1 Colwellia sp.
GGGCAGCATTCATGGCAATATCCGCAAGGCGGTGTTGATGAAGGTGAAACAGCCGAAGAAACCATGTATCGAGAGTTACATGAAGAAGTTGGCTTAAAACCTGAACATGTAAAAATTGTTGCCTCAACCAAACAGTGGTTAAAATATAAATTACCAAAACGTTACATCAGGCATGATTCTAAACCCGTTTGTATAGGGCAAAAACAGAAGTGGTTTTTATTAAAATTAACTGCTGCTGAATCATCAGTAGATTTACTTCATAGCTCGCATCCTGAATTTGATGATTGGCGTTGGGTAAGTTATTGGTATCCTGTTAGACAGGTCGTTTCTTTTAAACGCGATGTTTATCGTAAAGTAATGAAAGAGTTTGCAGCTAATGCGTTAGCTTTTTCTTATGAGAGACGCCCAGAACGTCGTAAGCGTCAAGCTTAGTCGTTAGTCCCGTGATTATTACTATGATATTTTAAATAGATTGAATGGCCTACTTTATTGTGGGCTATTTTATTTTTACGCTTTTATTTAAGGACGGCATGTTAACTACGTTGCGCCAAATCGTTTTAGAGTTTAGTCAAAACCCTGAGCTAAATGCTGCGCTTGGCGGTATGGTCAAACATGTTAAAAAAGCGCTGGAAACTGATTGTTGTTCTATTTATTTAGCCGATTATCAACAACAGCATTTTTTATTAATGGCATCTGATGGCTTAGCGCAAACTTCGCTTGGTCAAACGTGTGTGGGATTTTCTGAAGGTTTAGTTGGTTTGGTTGGTCAGCGTGAAGAGCCGCTTAACATTGCTAATGCTCAAGATCACCAAGAGTATATTCATGCCCCAGAAGTACAAGAAGATGACTTTAATGCTTTTTTAGGTACGCCTATTATCTATCAGCGCAAAGTTATCGGTATTTTATCTATTCAACAAAAAAACTCTCGTTTTTTCACTGAAAATGATGAGGCCTTTCTCGTCACTTTATCTGCACAACTCTCGGGTGCATTAGCCAGTGCAGAAATAAAAAGCCTACTTGATTCTCAGCAAGTTAATACCCAAGGACTTGCTCAATTACAGGGGATTGCTGGTGCACGGGGTATAGCATTAAGTACTATTTTTGTATGTCAGCCACAAGCTGATTTATCTGCCGTTTCGTTGAAAAAATCACCTGATGCAAAAAAACAATTATTACGTTTTGAGCAAGCGGTACAAAAAACTAGGCAAGACTTTGAAAATTTAAGCCATAAGTTAAGTGATTTAATTGATTCAGACAGTTTAGCCATTTTTGATGTTTATAAACAATTGCTCGATCACGCTAATTTAGGGCAAGAAGTTACAGAAAAAATAACGCAAGGTTGGCGTGCAGATAGTGCATTAAAGTTAGTTATTGATCATTACATTAAGCAGTTTGAAGCGATAGACGATAGTTATTTGCAGGAGCGGGCGAGTGATATACGTGATTTAGGTACACGCTTGTTGGTGAATATTCAACGGCAAGCCAAAGAAGAGTTAAGTCTGCCGGAACAATTTATTCTGCTGGCGCAAGATGTTACTGCTTCTATGGTTGCACAATATCAACACCAAGGTTTGCAAGGTATTATTTCTTTATCAGGCTCTAATAATTCCCATGCGGCAATATTAGCAAGATCATTAGGTTTACCTGCCATTATGGGAGTAAACTCAGCTGTTTTGAGTCAATTACACCAGCAGCAAGCCATTATTGATGGTTATAGTGGCGAATTATTCATTAACCCGAATGAGTCATTAAAACAAGAATATCAATACTTATTAAATCAAGAGGAAGCGTTAACTGATAAAGTGATGCAAGCGGTTGCTTTACCATGTATCACTCAAGATGGTCGAGCCATTGAATTGCAACTTAATGCCGGTTTATCAGCAGGATTTGAACAAAGTAGAAAACTTGGTGCTTTAGGTATTGGACTATATCGCACTGAAATTCCTTTTATGAATCGCCACTGTTTTCCGTCTGAGCAAGAGCAAACTCAACTTTATCGTAAAGTTTTACAAGTTTTTCCAAAACATGGTGTGACCATGCGCACGTTAGATGTGGGTGGGGATAAATCACTGCCTTATTTTCCTATTAACGAAGAAAATCCTTTTTTAGGCTGGCGTGGTATTCGAATTACCTTAGACCATCCTGAAATATTCCTTGTACAAATACGTGCCATGTTACGTGCTAACCAAGGGTTGAATAACTTAGAAATTATGTTACCGATGGTATCAAGTATTGAAGAGGTTGATGATGCGGTTCGTTTAATAAACCAAGCCTTTTTTGAGTTAAAATCAGAACTAAAAGCTAGCATAAAATCTGATTTGGCTAACGCAACATCAACGATTACCCCGACCACTGCCGATGCTAAAGCTGAATTGATTTCAGCACAATTAACTCGTCCTAAAATTGGTATTATGTTGGAGGTGCCGTCAGTTATATTTCAGATGGAGGCGTTGGCTAAACGTGTTGACTTCTTTTCTGTAGGTAGTAATGATCTAACTCAATATTTATTAGCCGTAGATAGAAATAATAGCCAAGTTGCTAATTTGTATGATGCGTTTCACCCTGCGGTATTAAATGCGTTAAATAGCATTGCTCAGCAAGCAGAACGGTATTTGACCCCTATTAGTTTATGTGGTGAACTTGCTTCGCAACCTGCGGGCGCTATCCTTTTACTTGCCATGGGATACGATAAATTAAGTATGAATGGCCATAATGTACCTCGTATTAAATGGGTGATTAGACATATTCATTTTAAAAAGTCACAATTAATTTTAAGACATGTATTAACTTTAGATACCACAAAGCAAGTGCATAGTTATTTAAATGAACAGTTAGAAAGCCTAGGGTTAGGCAGTTTTATCCGAGCAGGTTATTAATATGAGTTTACTTTTTATTGTTTTTCTTAGTTGCATGGCCTTGGGCAGTGCCGTTGGCTTTTTAGCAGGATTACTCGGTATTGGTGGTGGCCTGATTATTGTGCCTGCGTTAGTGTATCTATTACCTTTATTAGGGATTGATGGTGATATTGTCATGCCAATAGCTTTAGCTACTTCGCTTGGTGCTATTGTGATTACCTCTTCTAGCGCGGCTTTAGCTCATCACCGAAATAAAAATATTGATTGGTCTTTAGCTAAACCTTTAATGTTAGTTGTAGCCGTAGGAGCATTACTTGGCGCTTTTATTGCCGATTTTTTATCAACACAAACATTAACTAACTTTTTTGCTTTTATGGTGATGGTATTGGCGCTTTACATGCTGCTGTCAATTGCTTCAACTAAAGAGCGAGAACTGCCATCGACACTTGTTTTGCAATTTATTGGCGGCTTAATGGGTATTATTGCTAGCCTAATGGGCATTGCTGGTGGTGCTATTTTAGTCCCTGCTTTGAGCTACTTTGGTTTGAGTATGCGTAAAAGTATTGGTATCGCCACAGTCTGTGGGGTGATGGTGGCCTTATTTGGCTCGTTTGGTTATATCATTACAGGGTTAAATCAGGTTAATTTACCTACATGGAGTCTAGGTTATATTTATTTGCCTGCATTAGTAGGAATTATCATTAGTTCGGCATTATTTGCACCGTTAGGAGTGAAATATGCCACTAAACTCCCGGTTAAAACACTAAAGAAATTTTTCGCGATATTTCTTATTCTTGTTGCAATAAAAATGCTTTCTGCTGGGTAAATTTAGTATAATCACGGTATTTTTATCATCGCTTAGTAATACTTATTTACTCATGTTAAGTAAGTATTAAACATTTCGTTATAGGAAAATAATGACAACGCAATTTTTACAATTCCCGATAATAGACCCTATTATTTTTAGTATAGGACCCGTCTCATTACGCTGGTACGGTACCATGTATCTAATTGGCTTTTTGGCGGCAATGTTTATGGCCAATAAAGCTGCAGATCGTAGCGATGGTTTATGGACACGCGAACAAGTTAGTGACTTGTTGTTTTATGGCTTTCTTGGTGTGATTTTAGGTGGTCGTGTAGGTTATGTGCTGTTTTATCAGTTTGAATACTTCTTAACTGACCCGTTGTATTTATTACAAATATGGCAAGGGGGAATGTCTTTCCATGGTGGTTTACTGGGTGTTATTTTAGCCGTCTTTATTTTTGCTCGCAAAACACAAAAATCTTTTTTAACGGTTGGTGATTTTGTTGTGCCATTGGTACCCATTGGTTTAGGTATGGGACGTTTAGGAAACTTTATTAACGCTGAACTGTGGGGGCGTCAAACCGATGTGCCGTGGGCAATGGTTTTTCCTACTGATTCTTTACAAGTACCAAGACATCCTTCTCAGCTGTATGAGTTCTTTCTCGAAGGAGTAGTACTGTTTGTTATTCTATATGTTATTACCCGTAAGCCACGTAGTTTAGGGTTAGCGTCAGGTACTTTTTTAATAGGGTACGGCATTTTTAGAAGTATTGTTGAATTTTTCCGTGAACCTGATGCGCATCTAGGTTTGTATCTCTCTTTTATTTCTAAAGGGCAAATACTGAGTATTCCAATGGTTCTTATTGGCTTGTTTATTATTTACTGGGGTTATAACCAACAACAAAAGTCCGCGATTAGTAATACTGAAAGTAAAACAAGAAAAACTAAAAAATCAACTGAAGAAAAAGTAAAGGGGACTAGCTAATGCGCGCTTATTTAGATTTATGTCAACGTATTGTTGAACAAGGTACTTGGGTTGAAAATGAACGTACAGGTAAGCGCTGTTTAACGGTAATTAATGCTGATTTAGAATATAACGTTGGTGATAACGAATTTCCAATGATCACTACGCGTAAAAGCTTTTTCAAATCAGCCATTGCTGAATTTATTGGCTATATTCGAGGTTATGATAATGCGGGTGACTTTCGCCAATTAGGTACAAAAACATGGGATGCTAACGCTAACTTAAACGAGTCTTGGCTTAATAATCCGCACCGTAAAGGTGAGGATGACATGGGTCGTGTTTATGGTATTCAAGGTCGCTCTTGGGCAAAACCTGATGGCAGTTCTATCGATCAATTGAGAAAAATAGTCGACAACCTAAAAAACGGTATTGATGATCGTGCTGAAATTATGACTTTTTATAATCCCGGTGAATTTGAACTGGGTTGTTTACGTCCTTGTATGCATACACATAATTTCTCATTGCTTGGAGATACGTTATATTTAACCAGTTTTCAGCGTTCTTGTGATGTGCCTCTAGGTCTAAACTTCAATCAAGTGCAAGTGTTTTTCTTCTTGGCTATTATGGCGCAAATTACGGGCAAGAAAGCGGGTACGGCTTACCATAAAATTGTCAACGCCCATATTTATGAAGACCAATTACCTTTAATGAAAGAAGTACAGCTGAAGCGAGAGCCTATGCCTTTACCAAAGTTAATTATTAACCCTGAAATTAAATCGTTAGAAGACTTAGAAACTTGGGTAACAATGGATGATTTTAAAGTTGAAGGTTACCAATGTCATGAAGCGATAAAGTATCCTTTTGCGGTGTAATTAATTAGCGCAGATACAAAGAGCTATTAGAATATTATGGTTGTGGCTCTTTATCTACTTAATTGTTGGTACTTTCACTTAGTTCTTGAACACAACAATTGGCGTTTTATTCGTTTAATACCAAACTAACACTCAATAATATTAACCGCTAATCCACCTCGAGATGTTTCTTTATATTTAGTTTTCATGTCATTGCCTGTTTCCCACATGGTTTTAATTACTTTATCTAAAGAAACTTTGTGTGTGCCAGTACCACGAAGGGCAAGGCGTGAGGCATTAATCGCTTTGACTGCGCCCATAGCATTACGTTCGATACAAGGAACTTGAACTAAGCCGCCAACAGGATCACACGTTAAACCTAAGTTATGCTCCATGCCAATTTCAGCAGCATTTTCTACTTGTGAAGGGCTACCGCCCATTATTTCAGTTAAAGCAGCTGCAGCCATAGAGCACGCAACGCCTACTTCACCTTGACAACCGACCTCGGCGCCAGAAATAGAAGCATTGGTTTTATACAAAATACCAATAGCTGCAGCGGTTAATAAGTAGCGAATGCAATCTTCATCACTCACCGGTTTTACAAATTTATCGTAGTAAGATAATACCGCAGGAATTATACCCGCAGCACCATTTGTTGGCGCTGTAACAATACGGCTTCCCGCGGCATTTTCTTCATTAACGGCCATAGCAAACAAGTTAACCCAATCCATTGCGGTTAATGGATCGGTAGACTTGTCTAACATTAATATACGGTGCAGGGCAGGTGCGCGCCGATTTAATTTTAAACCTCCAGGTAAAATACCTTCGGTAACAATGCCACGTACAATGCTACTTTTCATCGCTTGCCATATAGCTACCAATTTAGCGCGGATAGTCGTCTCATCGTTTAGGCATTTTTCATTATTCATCATAATTGTGCTGATACTTAACTCGCTGACTTTAGCCTCATTGAGTAACTCTGCTGCGCTGCTAAAAGTATGGGGGCGTTTAATGTTATTGTGCAGCGATAGCGCGTTATTTTTTTCTTGTTCAAAGTCACAATCTTTAACAATGAAACCACCACCAATAGAATAATAAGTTTGCTCTAATACCAAAGAGTCACCTTGATAGGCATATAGGGTCATCGCATTAGCGTGAGCAGGTAAGTTTTTTTTACGATGATAAATAATAGCGTCATCTTTAGGGAAGTTGACTTCATGACTGCCATATAATTTTATTTTTTGCGAGCTAACGACAGAAGTTAAAATACGATCAATTGATTCAACGGCAATATTTTCAGGTGTTTCACCCCATAATCCCAAAATAACCGCTTTACCCGTTCCATGGCCTATACCTGTTTGACCTAAAGAGCCAAACAACTCGCATTTTACTCTGCTGATGTCAGTTAATTGTTGCTGCTTGACTAGGGTATCAATAAAAAGCTTAGCGGCTTTCATCGGGCCAACCGTATGAGAGCTTGATGGGCCAATACCAATAGAGAATATATCAAAGACACTAATCATAAGTGATACCTGAATTTATTTTCTTATACCATGATAATGATTGTCGGTCATGTTAGCTGAAAGTTCTCGGTTTAATAAACTAAACGAATGAAGTTAACAGCGTGAACATACAGTAAGTGTAGGTTAGTTTATATGGTTAATGAGATCTTTAAGCATTGATGCTGTTGCACCCCATATATTGTAATGTTTGTAGGGCATAAAGTGCACATTGTGCGGTCTACCATGTTTATTGGCGACAATAATATAGTGCTCGTGGGAGTTTAGGAAATGTTGTAATGGCACCTGAAATATTTCAGATACCTCATTAGGATCCATCTCATACTGCTGTTCTCTGGCAACAATAGCAACAATAGGGGTAACCTGATAACCACTAATCGTTTGATAAGGAGGTAGTTGCCCAATAACGCTAATAGCATGACTTGCTAAGCCAATTTCTTCTTGTGCCTCTCTTAATGCCGTGATTGTTAAAGAGCCATCTTCTTGTTCGGCTTTACCGCCAGGGAAACTGATTTGTGAAGGATGATGTTTTAAATGACTTGCGCGCTTGGTCAACAATACTTGTAAGCCTGAATTTTCTGTCTCAACTAATCCTATTAATACTGCCGCTGATTTTAGTGATTGCTGATGAAAGTAATTATGGCTGGATGGCGTTAAACTTTGTAAAGAAAAACGTAGCAAAAACTCATCTTTGGTCATGGCGTTACTCCTTATTTTTCTTAAGTGTCGCTCTTAAGTGTCTCTCTTAAGTTTTTATTTTAAGTCTTTAAGTTAAGCTCGCTGAGTATAGGTAATATGCAATTGACTTTATCAAAAGTTTCCTGATATTCACTTGCTGCGGTAGAGTCTGCGACTAATCCGCCGCCAGCCCAGCAATGGATGTTTTTTTCTTGGGTTGATGGATTGCTTTCACACACGACGGTACGAATAGCGATACTGGTATCCATAGTACCACAGCTAGAAATATATCCAATTGAACCACAATATGCGCTACGTCTATGTGGCTCTAACTCTTCAATAATCTCCATGGCACGTATTTTCGGCGCGCCAGTAATTGAGCCACCAGGAAACGCATTGCGCAATAAATCCGTTGCCTGTTTATTTGCAGACAACTTGCCTTCTACCGTACTAACTAGGTGATGTACCGCGGGAAAACTTTCGATATCAAACAGCTTAGGTACTTTTACTGAGCCAGCGACACAGGATTTACTGATGTCGTTACGAAGCAAATCAACAATCATCAAATTTTCTGCTTTGTCTTTTGTTGATAAGGCTAAAATTTTTGCATTTTTCTTATCCTGTTCAATATTATTACTGCGTGCAATTGTTCCTTTAATAGGTTTACTTTGCACGTTACCTTGGCGACATTGTAAAAAACGCTCAGGAGAAATACTTAATATAGCGGCATTATTTAAACGGATAAACGCTGAAAAAGGCGCTTGGTTAGCTGTTCTTAACGCTAAATAAGCCTGAAACTCACTACCTTGATATTGTGTGCTAAAACGTTGGGCTAAGTTTATTTGGTAACAATCCCCTGAGAGTAAATATTCCTGCACTTGGGCAAACTTCTCAAAATAACTGACCTTGTCCATATTGGCTTGCCAAGGACTTATTAAGGAAAAGTTTTGATTGTTTATTGCAGTATTAACAGCTTTACTTTGGCTTAGTTCTTTTTGTAACCAGGCTTCGATGTTATGACGCTTTTCTTGCGGACAGACGAGATAAAAAGTATTACTTTTATTATCATAAATAACAGCTTGGCTATAAATACCTATCGCCATATCAGGTAAGTGAATATCTTGCTCTGCTTTTACTGGAAGTTTTTCAAAACGTCGTCCTAAATCATAAGACAAGTATCCTAATGCTCCGCCGAGAAAGGGGAGAAAACTATGCGGAGTTTTTGCTTCTTCGATAATTTCGCTTTGTAAATTTTTGAGTAAACTCAGTGGGTCGTCTTGACTCACCTCTACAGGTGAGTTGTCACTCCGTTCTATATGGGTATTTTTTCCAAAAGTGGTTAAGCTAGCCTCTGCTTGCCAAACCATAATATCAAAGCGACTGTCAATGTGATCACTATGGCAAGAGTCTAACCACATAGCCATAGGTTTATCGGCCATAAAAACAAAAACATCAGCAGGGGTAATACCTGTTGCTAAAGGCAATGTTTCAGTTGTTATACATAAGGGGAAAGCGTGCTGAGGCAAGAGGTAAGTTACTCTAGTTATTCGCTAGCTAAATGTTTGTTATCCGCAATAAGAGACTAGCAGGACATTCAATAGCAGGTTATTATGACAGGTAAGTATTTTAAACCTTATTTAATCATATTTACAGCAAAAGCTAATAGAGAGCACTATGGCCACATCGAATAAAATAATTAAACAGCAAGACTTAATTGATAGTATTGAAGATGCATTACAGTATATTTCCTATTATCATCCGCTTGATTTTATCCAAGCACTGGAAAAAGCATATAACAAAGAAGAAAGCACTGCTGCAAAAGACGCTATCGCACAAATCTTAATTAATTCACGTATGTCAGCAACAGGTAAACGTCCAATCTGTCAAGACACTGGCATTGTTACTTGTTTCGTTAAAGTGGGCATGGCCGTGCAGTGGGATAAAACTGACATGACAGTGCAAGAAATGGTTGATGAAGGTACACGTCGTGCTTATTTGAATCCAGACAACCCATTGCGTGCATCTATCGTGAAAGATCCTGCAGGTAAGCGCATCAATACTAAAGATAATACGCCATCAGTAGTGCATATCGACATAGTTGCTGGCGCGGGTATTGAAGTGATGATCGCTGCTAAAGGTGGCGGTAGTGAAAATAAATCTAAAATGGTGATGTTAAACCCAAGTGACTCTATCGCTGATTGGGTAGTTAAAACATTACCAACCATGGGCGCAGGTTGGTGTCCGCCAGGTATGTTAGGTATAGGCATTGGTGGTACGGCTGAAAAAGCAGGCGTATTAGCAAAAGAAAGTTTGATGGATCCTGTCAATATTCAAGATTTGATTGAACGTGGTCCTCAAAACGCTGAAGAAGAATTACGTTTAGAAATATTCGAACGTGTAAATAAACTAGGAATTGGCGCCCAAGGTTTAGGCGGTTTAACTACCGTTGTTGATATTAAAATTAACTCAGTACCAACACATGCGGCATCTAAACCTGTCGTTATGATCCCAAATTGTGCAGCAACTCGCCATGTACATTTCCACCTTGATGGCTCAGGCCCAGCAGATTTAACTCCGCCTAAGTTAGAAGAATGGCCAGAAATCACTTGGGAAGTGGGTGAAGATGTTCGACGTGTTAATGTTGATGACTTAAAGAAAGCCGATGTTAGCTGTTGGAAAACAGGTGAAACAGTTTTACTAAGCGGTACTATTTTAACAGGTCGTGATGCAGCGCATAAACGTATTCAAGACATGTNNCATGTTAGCTAAAGGTGAAAAATTGCCAGTAGATTTTACTGATAAGTTTATTTATTACGTCGGCCCTGTTGATGCTATCGGTGATGAAGCGGTAGGACCTGCAGGCCCAACGACAGCGACACGTATGGATAAATTTACTGAAATGATGTTAGCTGAAACAGGTTTGTTAGGTACGATTGGTAAAGCTGAGCGTGGTGCTGCGACAGTTGAAACCATTAAAAATCATAAATCAGTCTATTTAATGGCAGTAGGCGGCGCAGCCTACTTAGTGTCTAAAGCGATCAAAAAAGCAAAAGTAGTCGCTTTTGAAGACATGGGAATGGAAGCTATTTATGAATTTGAAGTTGAAGATATGCCGGTAACTGTTGCTGTTGACAGCTTTGGCGAGTCTGCTCATGTAACAGGGCCTGCTATTTGGCGAGCTAAAATAGAAGAGTTAGATGCTAAATTAAAAGGTTAATAAACTGAAGTTTAGCTAGTAACTAAATTGGTAACCCAAGGACACGTTTATCGTGTCCTTTTTTATGTCTGCTTTATTGTTTACCTTATTCATTTACTTCTAATGAAAAATGAACTTGATTAAAAAATAATTACTTCGTCCCCCAAAAATACAAAAACCTTTCTCGAATAGTAAGCTTAATTTTAAGCGTATGCCGAGCTATAAATTTAACCGTTGTGATTTTATCAAATTGTTAATTTTCGTTAATTTTTTTTAATTTTTTGTTAAAGCTAAAGTAATTCAATCATTTATAAAAAATAGTTATACTATCTTCATACAAATGAAGGTAGTATTCGCGCAATTTTATATCAGATCTTGCTGATCTATAAGACTTTATTTTAACCTGAACTGTAATTCAAGTTAGACAGACTCTATGAACAGGATGAAAATCATGCCTAAAAATAGCCCTTGGTTTCAAGTGTTACAACCTCAAATAAAACCTAAAGCGCGCCTTTTCTGCCTACCTTATGCTGGTGGCGCAGCTAGTGCTTTTGCTACATGGCAAAAGACTTTTCCGGCAGGAGTTGAAGTCTGTGCGGTTCAACTTCCCGGACGAGGTGCGCGTTTTCTTGAACCTTGCTTTACCCAGTTAGACCAACTTGTAGCAGCACTTACAGAAGTGATTTTACCCTATGTCGAGCAAACAGAATATTATCTATATGGTCATAGTATGGGAGCCAGAGTCGCTTACGAGCTGGCCTGTTCATTAGATAAACAAGGTGCAGCATTACCAAAAGAATTGTTTCTTTCAGGTGCCAGAGCACCTCAGGCCCCTGCTAGAAAAAGTCCAATTCATGCTTTAGATCACGATGATTTTTTAAAAGAGATTGAAGAGCTCAATGGTACACCAAAAGAAATGTTGCAGCATAAGGAGTTGATGGAATTAACCTTGCCTATATTACGCGCAGATTTTGAAATTTGTGAAACTTGGCGTCAAGAAATAGGTCACAAGTTGACTATGCCACTTAGGATCTTTGGCGGTCAGGAAGATGTAAATGTATTCTTGGAAGATTTAGACGCGTGGCAGTTGTGTACATCAGGGGCATTTAATCGCCATGTATTCTCTGGTGATCATTTTTTCATTAACCCTAAAAAAGATGAATTATTAGCATTAATATCTTCTTATATTAATCAATAGTTGTAGCCTATTTAGTTTCATTTAAGTTTCTACTTTAAATTTAGATCAACCCTGATAATTATGCCGAAGCATATAAATTAATTCGAGTTCTAACTTAAAGTTATAGAAATAAACACACTTTTTGGCTATATTTACTATTCATATTGATAATGAATTTCTGCTTTATGCCAATAACGACAACTCATCGGCTGCTATTTTTTCTGACGTGTCTGCTTTTATCAATGCCAGTGGCACTATCAACTCCTTCTACTACATTAGAGTTGAATGACAATGAAATCCAATGGTTAAATAATCATCNNTTCACGGGTGATCCTAACTGGCTGCCTTATGAGGCTTTTGATAAAGATGGTCAGTATATAGGTATTGTTTCCGAGCATCTGAAATTAATCTCTAATACTACTGGCATTCAATTTAAGATGAGCCCAAGTAAAACTTGGACAGAATCCACTGAAAAAGCTAAAAATGGTATAGTTGACATCATCTCAGAGACAGATGATTCAGACCTCAAGACACACCTTACGTTTACAAACAGTTATTTATCAAATCCAATTGTTATAACCATGCGTAACACAGAAAATCACGTAGAAAACCTATCATTAATCTCCGACAAAAAAATTGGCTTAATCAAAGATTACGGATATGCTGCAAAAATTCGTCGTCAGTATGACAATATAAAATTTATAACGGTCGATGATATTCAACACGGATTAATTTCCGTTTCAACGGGAAAGATTGATGCTCTTTTATGTACACTTTCTTTATGTAGTTACACAATTTCAGATCTTGGTTTAAATAATGTGCGTATTGTCGGTAAAACTGAGTTTGATACCAAGCTAGCCTTGGGCGTACAAAAGAATTTTCCCGAGCTAGTTTCTATACTCAATAAAGCCATTAATGAAATTTCTCCCATAGAACAACAGGCTATTTTAGAGCCTTGGATAAAACACAAATTTATACCCAAAACAAATTACGTACTTGTTTATCAAATAGTTACTGCTGCAGTTATCTTGTTAATACTGTTTGCTGTGTGGAATATCCGTTTATCAAAAGAAATCCTTCTTAGAAAAAGTACCGAAAATGAACTTAAATCAGCACAAGAAACATTACGGTTATCTCATCAACGTCTTTTTTTACATCGCGAGCAAAATCCACTTGCGGTTATAGAATGGAACACTAACTTTGAATCTGTTTATTGGAATGAGTCAGCTGAGAAAATTTTTGGTTTTAAAAAAGAGGAAGTTTATAACCAGCATATTACAAAAAACATATTACCCGAGAGTGCTAAGGAAGCGGTTGATATAGTGTGGGAAAATTTATTAAAAAACAAAGGTGGAAAACGCAGTACGAATGAAAACATTACCAAAGATGGGCGGATTATATTATGTGAATGGTATAATACCCCGCTGGTCGATAAAAATGGAAAAGTAATAGGTGTTACTTCGTTAGTGGACGACGTCACACAGAAAAAAACATCAGAAGAGATTATCTGGAGACAAGCAAATTTCGATCTTCTAACAGGCCTTCCCAATAGAAATATGTTTCATGACCGACTACGTCATGAAATCATTAAGTCAAAACGTGCCAATTTACCACTCGCTTTATTACTGCTCGATCTGGATAGCTTTAAAGAAGTAAATGATACATTAGGTCATGATGTTGGTGATGTTTTATTACAACTAACAGCAGCACGAATTAAGGAATGTGTACGCGATTCAGATACTGTGGCGCGCTTAGGCGGCGATGAATTTATTATTATATTACCCGAGTTGCACGACAAACAACATATACACATTATTGCCGAAAGTATTATTAAAAAACTAGCCGAGGAATTTCATCTAGACGATGAGGTCATTCACATTAGCGCGAGTCTTGGTATAACTATTTTCCCTGATGATGCAGGAAATATAGAAGGTCTTATTAAAAATGCAGATCAAGCCATGTATGAAGCAAAGAAAAAGGGTAGAAATTGTTTTAGCTATTTCACTCAATCACTACAAGATAACGCATTAAAAAGGTTACAACTCACAAAAGATTTACGAGAGGCTGTTAATACTCAACAATTCGAAGTGTACTTTCAACCTATTGTGGATATGAACACTAATGAAATTCATAAAGCTGAAGCTCTTATAAGGTGGCATCATCCTGAACATGGCATGATAAGCCCACTTGATTTCATTCCACTAGCAGAAGAAACAGGTTTAATTAATGAAATAGGTGATTGGGTATTTAAAGAATCGACTCACTGGGCCAATCACTGGAATAAAAAGTTTAATATGCCTCTGCAAATTTCAGTCAACATGTCACCTATTCAGTTTAAATTAGAAAATAAAATTTTCTCTAATCACTGGTTAGACTATTTAAACGATACCGGATTATCAGGAGAGAATATCGTTATAGAGATAACTGAAGGACTGTTATTGAATGCAGAAACCGATATTATTGAAAAATTACTGTGGTTTCGTGATGCCGGTATTCAGGTTGCTATTGATGATTTTGGTACTGGCTATTCATCCCTTGCTTACCTGAAAAAGTTTGATATTGACTATTTAAAAATTGATCAGTCATTTGTACGCAATATAGAAACAGATAATAATGATGTCGCTTTATCCGAAGCCATTATTGTCATGGCTCACAAATTGGGCTTAAAAGTAATCGCGGAGGGGGTAGAAACCGAAGGTCAGAAAAACCTATTGATAAATGCGGGTTGTGATTTTGCCCAAGGTTACTTATATTCTAAGCCAGTACCATCAAAAGAATTTGAAGTTTTATTACAACAGCAAACAACACTTAAAAAGATAGCAACTACAACGTCATTATGAGAAATTTAAAAAGGATAATAATTCAAGTATCCATCATAGGTGCTTTTTATTATATACCCCCTTCAAAAGAAAAATAAAAACAGTAAAAGAGAAACTAATAATTTATTTGAAAAATAGCCTGCAACTAAATAGATTGCTTCTATACTGAAATATATTCCGTTGAATAACAACGCTCCACACATATATTAAGTTAAGGAAGATTATGGGTACATTATCTGGTTCAACTGCATTACGCCCCGATTTAGATTGGAGTCAATTGAAAGAAACCGTCTTGATGTTGAATCTTGCCGTTGCACAAATTGATGAGTCAATGAACGAGGGGAATTCTTCTGTTGAAACACTTTCGGGTTCATTTACTGCACTGGCAACAAACTTAAGTGATATTCAGTCATCTGTTTTACAAATGAAAGATAATGGTGACGATGCAGATAAACTGCAGCTGATTATTGAAGGCTCAACGACAACTGCATTAGATAAAGTACATTCAGCAATAATTGCTTTTCAATTCTACGATAAATTAACACAACGCCTTGATCATGTTAGTAATAGTTTAGGTGCATTAACAGCATTAATTACTGATCCGGCTGCTCTTTATTCTCCAGTTGAATGGCGAGCGTTACAAGAATCTATTCGCAGTAAATATACCATGGAAGAAGAGCGTACTATGTTTGATAAAGTTATTGCTGGCGTACCTATTGAAGAAGCGTTAGCTGATTTTAAAAAGTCACTCTTAGATCGAGGTGGTTGCGAAGAAGATGAAATAGAACTATTTTAGTTTTTTTCTTTACGAAATTTATAATCGAATACAGTCTAATGAAAAAATTATTTCTAATAGTAGGGTTAACCAGCGGTTAACCCTTTTTTTTGTCTTGCGAAGCTGGCAAAACTGATAGACACGCTGTTAATAACATCACATTTATTTAATTATAGGTATATGGTATAGGATCACCTATAGTAATAGTGCTACAAATATTGTAGCATCATTATCGTTTAATCATTATATTGCTTGGCTGAAACTTTATGTCTATACCACTACCAGGTGCTCAGGTTCGCGGCTCTAAAACAGGAAAACCTATTATGGCCTTGTTAGACTTGCTTGGACGAACGTGGGCGTTAGGTCTTCTTTGGAATTTAAGTGCAGGGCCTGCTACGTTCAGAGAGCTTCAACAGCGCTGTGAACAAATTTCACCGACATTATTAAATACTCGGTTAAAAGAGCTTAAAACGCTTAATTTAGTTGAAATCCAAAAAAGTGGTTACCAACTTTCAAATCAAGGCATTGAACTATTTGCTATTATATCGCCACTAGGCACTTGGTCTACACAGTGGGCTGAGCAATTTGTCGAGCAAAAAAGTCGTATGGAACAGGAAAGTAAATGACATTAACTTACAGTAATATGCCACTCGATAGGTGCACTAACCAACGGAAAAATAAACGTTGGCTATCAGCAGAATTTAATCGTGCAACTACTTTATTCTGTGTTATTAAAGAGGGCATGAGTTTTTTTGATAATGATGATCTGCTATCACCGCTTTATTTGAAGAAAGCGCAGCTAACTAAGCAACAGTTAAATACCTTAGCTATTGATAGTTGCATTTACTTAGGCAAAAGTAAGTCAGGATCTATTTTTGCTGTTGATTACGATAAGTTACGTTTTTCTATTCAGGAAGAGCTAGATGACTGTGGTCAATGGCTTGGATTAAGACAAGTAACATCGTTGTTAAACGCTGCTGATGCGGCAACGTTGGCATTAGCTAAAGGGTTAGTGCATTGGCATAAAACACACCAATATTGCGGCCACTGCGGTAATATAAGTCGAGCGATTGAAGCGGGCCACGCGAGAAAATGTAGCGAGTGTCGAAATCTAACTTTCCCCCGCACGGATCCTGCCGTTATTATGTTAGTTGAAAGATTGTTTGATGATGGCATTGCGCGTTGTTTACTTGGGCGACAAGCGAGTTGGCCGGAGGGTGTTTATTCTACTTTAGCGGGATTTGTTGATCCCGGTGAAACTTTAGAGGAAGCGGTAATTCGCGAAGTTTTAGAAGAAACAGCGATTAACGTTATAGATCCGCAATACATTACTTCGCAACCTTGGCCATTTCCAGCATCAATAATGTTAGGTTTTACTGCGCAAGCAACCAGTGAACACATTGATATTAGTCAGGATGACTTGGAAATTGCTCAATGGTTTACACGAGAGCAATTAGAGAGTTTCTCGTTAAATAAAAATACTCAGCCAGAGCAAAATTTAAAACAAACAGGGGGTTATAAAATGAGTAGCAGCGACTCTATCTCGTCATATTTGATCACAGCATGGAAAAATAAAGATATTGGTAATGTTTAATCACGGTATTGAACCATTAAGTAAGTAATTTATTGTTATAAAAGGCTAGAGCTTAAAAAAAAGTTATGTTCTAATATTGATAGTGCACTGTAATAATAAACAGTATCCATGCAAGGTAATAACGCATCGGTCATTATGTTGGTGTTATTTTAAGTGGTTAAGGTTCAATTAATTAAGGTTAGATAATGAATTTCCTTCTTGAGCAGACACAAGTTAATTATTTAATTCTATTATTTTTAGCGGTAATTTTTATTGTACAAATAATACTTTTTTTCCGTGTATCAGGTGAGAAAAAACAGTTTGATCAGTGGGCTATTGAGCATGAATTAGCCAATAGGCAGTTTTTTCAGCAGATTACACAAGGCCAAGAAAAGCAGCAATTGTTGCTAAGCAATAGCTTTGAACAGCAAATGGCTGATTTACGTATCAAGTTACTTAGACAAATGAATGACCAGCAAGCGCAAGTGAATCGTAGCCAAAACCAATCCCTTGATCAATTACTTGAACATATCGCCAAAGCAACTCAAAGCAATCGTGAAGAGTTAGCGAAGTCTCTTAGCAGTAGCAGTGATCAAATGGCTAAACGTATTGATAGTCTCACGCAAGCGACAGATAAACGTTTACAAGAAATTAGCGGTCAAGTCGAAAAACGTTTGAGTGAAGGTTTTGAAAAAACCACCAAAACTTTTAGCGATATTTTACAGCGTTTAGCATTGATTGATGACGCCCAGAAAAAAATTACCGAATTATCAACCAACGTGGTGAATTTACAAGAAGTACTGAATGATAAACGATCACGTGGCGCGTTTGGGGAAGTGCAGCTCAATGGTTTAATTCGAAATGTATTACCAGAGCAAAGCTTTAAACTTCAACATACCTTATCAAATGGTAAAATTGCCGATTGTGTACTCTTTTTACCTAAACCTACAGGGAATGTAGTGGTTGACTCTAAATTTCCTTTAGAAAATTATCGTAAAATGATGGATTTTGAACGAGCAGAATCAGACAGAAAAACGGCCTTAAAACAGTTTAAAATAGATATTAAAAAGCACATTAACGATATTAATGAAAAATACTTAATTGACAATGAAACCGCGGATGGCGCGATAATGTTTATCCCCGCTGAAGCAGTATTTGCTGAGATTCATGGTCATCAGAGTGACTTAGTAGATTATGCTAATAAAAAACGCGTTTGGTTAGCGTCACCAACCACCTTGATGGCTATTTTAACAACCGCACGTTCGGTACTTAAAGATGAAGCAACACGACAGCAAATTCATATCATTCAGGCGCATTTATCAGACTTAGGACAAGACTTTAGTCGTTTTAAAAGTCGCTTTGCTAATTTAGCTAAACATATAGATCAAGCAGCGGTAGACGTGCAACAAATACATACCTCAGCCAATAAAATTTCCAATCGTTTTGAAAAAATTGAAAAGGTGGAATTGGAGAATAAAATGCAAACCAGTGCAGCAATGATCGAATAGATTTTATATAACACCTATATTTAGGTGGACAAATTAATTATGTCACTTCAAATACGCAGTTATGCAGAAAAAATTAGAAACTGCTCACTTTAAGTTTTGCTTGAAAAACAACCAGTTGGTGTCGATTTCTTTTACAGAAGAAAAGCTGTTATTTTGTAAGCTGCTGTTTATTATCGTGTTACGTTAGTGGCATGTTTTTTTGCTTTTAAGGGCTTTAATCAGGCCATTAATGAAGTAACAAACGGATCCAACTTAATATGTACTTAAAAACAATAAAAAATTTCGCTTTAGCTTTACTACTTTTTACCCAAAGCACTTATGCAAGTTTACTAACATTTAACATAGAGACAACAGATTACGTTGAATTTTCACTAGCTGAGGACGGCTCATATGAAACGCTTGTATATACACCTATTTCCCCGACGAACTTTGAACTAAGCTACGATATAAGTTTTGATGATGCTGCTCCTGGTCAGACAGACGAGGGCGATAGCAACGGTAAACATTATTCAACATTTACTAGTAATTTTAAAGCGGATATATTGACACCTGTTACGCCTTTTACCGATGAGTTATTGGCTTTAATGCCTAATTATTCAACTGCATTTTCTATAAGTGCCTTCTTTACTAGTAGGGTTGTTAGTGATCTGGTAACAGGAGAAATTATCGAAGAAGAATCTTATGAGAGCTTTGTATTTTCTTTAATTTCTGGTACCGGTGTTTTTCAAGACAGT
>JAWSUX010000042.1:0-3735 GCA_033852215.1 Colwellia sp.
CACAACAAGGCTTAACCCAATTGATGATGTTAAATCCTGCTGATATTTTTCGTTTAATCAACCTTGCAGGGCTTGATAGTAGTGACGTTAATGGTGCATTAAGCGTTGCCATTAATGCCAGTTTACCGCAATCACAGTTAATACTCATGCTGAGTGCGTGGGTGATATTACCACTGAGTTTAGCTATTTTTATTTTCAAAAAGAAAAAGCTTTAATATTTAAGTCCAAGTTTAAGATAAGAGGATAACCATGAATATTTCCGTAAAAAGCATCTGTTTGCTATTTTTCAGCGCGTTTTTATCTGTATTGCTGCCTGCTTGCTCTGATAACAATGAACAACACAAAATAATACATAAAGCCGTTGCCATGGAATCAAGCGATGAGTGTCATTTATGTGGCATGTTAATCACCCATTTTGATGGCCCTAAAGGTGAAATTTTTCGTAAAGAGCAAGGTGATACCGTTTTTAAGTTTTGCTCAACTCGCGATATGTTTAGCTACTACCTAGATCCTGAAAATAACCGCAACGTCAGTCAAATTTTAGTACACGACATGAGTAAAATGCCATGGGGCAGCGACAGCATAAACGACAAGTACTTTATTGACGCGAAAACAGCTTGGTACGTTACCGGCTCAGAAAAAAAAGGCGCTATGGGTAAAACCTTAGCCAGTTTTAGCTTACAGACTGATGCGCAAGCTTTTGCAAAAGAATTTGGCGGCAAGGTAATAAGCTTTAAAGAAGTGAATCAAGACAGCTTATGGTAACTTAAAATCCTAACGCACTGTTATTAAAAGCTAAATATACGAACACCACTAAACCCCCTTTATCACTACTGCTACCATTATAGGCTAATAAGAGACCCCCAGATTAACAGTTGTGCGAGGATAGTATTCGTTTACTCGCTATAATTGACAGTGTCTTATCCAGCTTCTACTATTCACGCTGAACATGTACTTAACCTATCGGTAGTTAATCGAAGTCGTCATTTACGGCTCCTTTTATACCGGACTAAAAATAATAAAAAAGGGAAGTGAAATGAAATACGTTAGTCTATTAATTGTTTTTATTGCTGTATTACTGCAAGCCTGCAATGGCGGTGATAGCTCTACTCCAGCAAATGAAACAGAAACAGAAACAGAACTCCAAAAATCGAAAATAACAATCCTTCGGGTACCTACTAGCCAAGGTGAATTTGACGGTTTAACCGCTGGACCGAAGACGGGAGTCCCTGTAATTTTGTTACATGGTTTCCCCTCTACCGCAGAGCAATTTAACAGTATTATTAAAAACTTAGCTGATGAAGGCTATTATGTGATTGCGCCTAACCAACGAGGATTTTCAGAAGGCGTCCGCCCGACAGAGCCTGAAGCCTATCATCCAAGTTTAAGAACACAAGACGTTATCGACATAGCTAATCAATTAGACATTGAACGCTTTCATTTGGTTGGTCATAACTCGGGCGCGCTAACATCTTGGATTGTTTCATCGATGCATCCTGATAGGGTTATCACATTAACGGCAATTTCTGTTGCTCACCCACAAGCAATTGTTGATGTTGCTCTCTCGGGAGATGCGGGTCAACCTGCCGAACGAGCTGGCTATGCGCAAGATTTTACATCAGAGAATTTTGAAGAAACTTTTGTAGCTAATGATCATGAGTATATGAGGTGGGTGTATGAAGACTCTCCTCAGGAATCAATAGATTTATATGTAGATAAATTAGGCGATGTAGAGACGGTTGATGCTATTTTAAATTATTACCGTGAAAGAGATTGGGGCTGGATTTTGACTAATGGCGCTCGTACAATTGTTGTACCTACTCTACAGATTTGGGGTGACAACGATAGCTACGTAACTATCGCTACTATGGCGCTTTCAGAAAACTACGTAACAGCTGAATACCGTTTTGAAATATTAGAGGGGATCAGCCATTGGGTAACTGAAACCGCTGAAGATGATGTTTCAGCACTTTTATTGGAACATTTCGAGGGTCGTAATTAACATGAGTTGTTAAAGTTTTATCACGACATTAGTAATCTGATAAAGACTCCCCCACGATAAAGTTCTCAGGGGGAGTTAATATAAGATAAGCGACTTAATCTCAGACGTTATCAACATAACTATAACTGTTCAACACGATAACCTTTACCTTTTAACAACGCTAACACATTGTTATTACCAACTAAATGCGCAACACCGACTAAAACAAACTCTTTGTCATTGTTTCGACTGTTAGCAGAAAACATGCGCTCGATATGAGGTATCCAATTGCGATTACGATCAGTTATCAGTGTTCTCAAACTTTCAGGATCGTCTAGCATGGGTTGAATCGCTAGTTTGTTCAATTTGGCGGTATCACCTCGACGCCATGCATAAATAAGCTTAATAAACAAAGACTTAAAGACTTTCATTTGCTTTAAATTTGATTTGATAAATTTATCTTCATGACCCTGCCCCATACTGGCTAACATGTTCATTTGAAATTCAGGTGTTTCTAAATAAGCGATGCTTTTATTGTCTGCCATAGCTTTTTTATTAAAATACATATCAACGCCATCACCCGACAACTGTGCTTTTTGCGCTTCAAGCATAGCCAACACACTGACTAAAGCTCCTGGCTTGAATAATTCAAATAGAGCTAAGTCGGCACCGAGAGCAGCAACATAACGTTGGAGCTGTTGATAGGTTCTTTTTGATAAAACGGATTTTAAACTTTGACCATTTTTATACATCATCGCCTGCATCATTTGTAACTGCATAGTCATATCCGACGCATCTGGCACCTTGGTTTCAAAAACTAGACTGCTAGTTGCTTTATATGCTTGATTAAACGCCTTAGGCAAAGGATATTCGGATGGTGGTAATATATGGATAGTGCCAGCAATATAAACAAAATCATTTCCTTTACTGACTTTCCATACTGAAGATTTGGCGGCAACAGAGCCAATAAAAAAGCTGTTGGTTATAAGCGTGAATGCAATAACCAATATTATCCTGATATTTTTCATAAAGTTCCTTTAATGGTGACTTTTACATAGAGTTAGAAAAGAGAATAGCAAAACGGTTCGTAATAAATTTTACTATTAAAAATTCACTCACCTTGTTAGGGTAGCATTCTCTATTTTAAGCGCTTAAAATCATTTTGAAAAATATCACGTCACTATTATTATGCCTAGTCATTTTTTTTATCAGCGCTTGTAGCACACACAGTGACGCTGTTTATCAAACTAACTTTAACTTCGGCAAAGTAAAGACTTACAGTATATATCAGCGTAATTCATCTTTTACAGAGACTCAAAGTCTAACTGACAGCAAACGAAATAGTATTGAAATAGCAATAGAGAAAGCATTAGAACAGCAAGGTTTTCAATATAAAGAAATTGATCAAGCCGATATTGTTATTACCTACCACTTACTCAACGGTGATGAAAATGATTACCGAGCATACAATAAAGAAGTACTTTTTTGTCAACGTTGCTTAAAAGCAAATAACTGGCATAACAAAGGTACTGGTTTACAAGTAAAAAAGGGCAGCTTAATTATTGATTTAATAAATCCAAAAAGAAAGCGCTCTGTATGGCGGGTCATTGCACCTCTAAAACTGAAAGATAAAGATGATTCGCGCATGGTGAATGATAAAATTCAACAAGAAGTAGTGCTAATGTTTCAGCAATACCCCGTTACGCTTTAAGCAATAACTAACACTGTCACGACAGGGCGGGATTATGCTTTGG
>JAWSUX010000043.1:0-309 GCA_033852215.1 Colwellia sp.
TCTATTATTAAAGTAATCACCATTTAATTCGCTAGGAATTTTTTTACTGTGTACTTCAACATAAACTTTTTTCACTCGACCACACAAAAAATCAGCAAAACTTGGAATACCGTCAGGGTAATAAATAGTAACATCAACCAAAGTGGTTAGATGCTCCCCCATAGCATCCAATACGAAGGCAATACCGGCTGCTTTAGGTTTTAATAAATGATCAAAGGGTGATTGTTGTTTGTCGTGTTTAACTTGAGTAAAACGTGTACCTTCAATAAAGCTCATCACACTCACCGGGGTATGTTTAAATTTCGCACA
>JAWSUX010000043.1:335-9057 GCA_033852215.1 Colwellia sp.
CCCACCATGCCAAACCTAATAGTGGCACATAAATTAACTCTTTTTTAAGAAAGAACTTTAGAAAAGGGATCTCTCCATGCAATGCTCGCTGTAAAACAACAATGTCGACCCAACTTTGGTGATTAGCCAAGACTAAATACCAATCTTTCTTGTTTAGTGCGTCAAGGCCAGTGATCACCAATTCTGTTCTGGTGAATATTTTTTGATTGAAACTATTCATTAACACCCAATTACTTGCCATTAAATCTAATAAGTAACTGAATATTTTTTGAGGGCAACGAAAAGGGAAAATAGCTTTAAGCAGAGAAAACAATAAAATAGGTAATAGCCAAAATACTGTATTAACGATATACAGCGACATTGATAAAAAAAAAATAAATTTTGCAGGTAAAAAATTAAACATATGTATTAAGGGAGCTGTTGAAATTAAGGCGATAAATAAAGATATACTTATTAAATCATGATTAGATAAAAAGTGGTATTAATTATTATTATCATTACCAATGATAATAGCCTGCTATAGCTGAAAAAAACGCTAAAACCTCATCGTTCAAAAAACCAACAACAAGAGTTTATCTCTAATAATTCCAGCTAAATATGGCAATGAAAATAGTGAGAAACAGCCTGTTCGCCCTATTAAGCAATTAAGCTAGGTAAAAGCACGGTTTAATCTATTCATTTATTTGCATAAGCACCTTTTCCCGTTGAATATTTACCCTAGTTGTTACATACTAAAGCTAGCAAAACAACAGGAGGATAAATGAATTTTAACCGAGCTGTAATCAAAGTGGGCAGTGCTTTAGTAGCACCAACTAAAACCGGTTGTAGCGGACAATATACCTTAGCCATTGCGCAATTTATTACTAAGTGCCAACAACAAGGTAAAGAGATTATTCTTGTTTCTTCTGGTGGTGTTGCTGCTGGACGCAGTGTCATTAACCATGGTAGTCCTGAATTATCAATGGAATTAAGAAAAGCCATGTCAAGCGTGGGCCAAATGCAAATGATGGCTAATTGGCAGCGGTTTTTTGATAATCCATGTAGCCAAATTTTAATTACCCAAAGTGACCTTGAAGACAGAAAGCGTTTTATTTCCATCAAAGAAACCATCAACATTCAGTTAGAAAATGGTGTACTGCCCATTGTTAACGAAAACGATACCCTAACGACTGATGACTTTAACGTGGGTGATAACGACAACCTTGCAGCGCTCGTTGCACAAGTCTGTGAAGCAGATAGTCTATTTATTTTAAGTGACATTGACGGTGTTTTTACCAAAGACCCTAACATACATTCAGATGCGGTACTTATCCCCGATATCGAACATATTACCGATGAAATATATGCCATGGCAGGTACTAGCCGCAATCCGCATGCAACGGGTGGCATGAAAACTAAAATTGAAGCGGCTGAAAAGGCCGTACAAAATGGCATTAATACATACATCATCAACGGCACTAAAAGCGAAGTTTTCGCCTCGCTATTAAATCAAGTGAATCCAGGTACGCGTTTTGCTGCTGATGTAAAAATTATTACCGCGAAAAAACATTGGATTAAACATACTTTACAAAGCCAAGGTACAATAAAAATTGATGCTGGCGCTGTGAATGCCGTTGTTCATCAAGGTGCCTCTTTGTTACCCTCAGGTATAAAATCTGTAACGAATAGATTTAAAGCCGGTGATGCCATCGAGCTTATCGATGCACAAAATAATGTAGTCATTGCCAAAGGAATCACTTTGTATAGTCATTATGATTTAAAAAGGATCATGGGCAAACACAGTAAAGATATCATCACTATTTTGGGGCATGATTATGGTGATGTTGTTGTACATCGCAATGACATGGTCATTTTTTAACTGGTTATGAAACATAAATAATTTTCCGATAAGAGTAACAAAATGACAGATTTTAATATCGCCACAATGGCACAAAAAGCGAAATCAGCCAGCAGAGTTGCAGCACAACTTAACAGCAGTAAAAAAAACATCCTGTTAAATGCCATTGCCACTGCTATTGAAGATAATAGTGACATGATTATTCAAGAAAACAGCAAGGACATTACTGCGGGTCGCGAAAAAGGTTTAACACAGGCGATGTTAGATAGATTAGTACTTAACGATAAAGGCATTAAAGAAATTAGTTCTGCCATTCGTGAAATTGTCGCCTTAACTGATCCTATTGGCGATATTGATAAGTTATCGTTACGTCCAAATGGTATTCAAGTGGGTAAAATGCGAATCCCTCTTGGTGTTATTGCCATGATTTACGAAGCACGACCTAATGTTACTGCCGAAGCGGCGGCGTTGTGTATTAAATCAGGCAATGCGGTTATTTTACGTGGTGGCTCAGAGGCAATTCACTCTAACTTAGCCATCGCGCAATGTTTACATCAGGTATTAAAAAGCCATGATGTTGATGAAAACATTGTTAGCGTTATTCCTGATACTAGCCGAGGTATCATTGAACAGTTATTACAACAAAGTGAAACCATTGATTTAGTCATTCCACGTGGTGGTGAAGGCCTTATTCGCTACGTGAGTGAAAATAGCCGTATTCCAGTTATTCAACACTATAAAGGTGTTTGTCATTTATATATTGATAAATACGCCGACTTAAGCAAAGCTATTGATATTTTAGTTAACGGTAAAACACAAAAGCCGAGCGCTTGTAATGCTTTTGAAACGGTATTAGTGCACGGAAGTATTAGCGCTGAATTTTTACCACTTGTCGCTAAAGCGTTAGCGCAAGTAAAAATTCATGCCTGTAAACACAGTATTGGTTATTTTACCAATGCTGAATTAGCTACTACTGATGACTATCACGCTGAATATTTAGCACAAGAAATAGCGGTGAAAGTGGTCACTGGTTACGATGATGCGATTACCCATATTAATGAATTCACTTCTGATCACACCGAAGTTATCATCACACAAGATATTTCACGTAGCCAAGCTTTTATTCGCCAAATTAACTCGTCAGTAGTTATGGTGAATGCTTCCTCACGTTTTTCAGATGGTAACCAACTTGGTTTAGGCTCAGAAATAGGTATTTCAACCAGCAAATTACATGCATACGGGCCAATGGGTTTAGAAGCCTTGACCACTGAAAAATTCGTTGTGTTTGGTGATGGGCAAGTTAGAGTATAATTTATTCTTTAACACCCGAACTCAACATGCAAGTCAGTTTACGTTAACAGGTAGTCCTTATCGACTACCTTTACCACGCTGCTGAGTATTCGGTTTTTGTTTCGTCGTATAAAGCGCGAGTCGCTGCGGCCATTCACCTTGATGATATTGCAAACAAGCCTCTTCACTATCAAAGTGTACTTGTTGCTTAATATTTTTTACCACCACACCAAAATTTAATAATTGCTTCTGAATCACTTTGCGTAGCAACTCATCTTGCTGCTGCACTTTCATCTCGACAATTTCCGCTTCAGTCTCAAAAATGCAAGTAATCACCAAACTCGCCGGAAAATTAGTGTAATTAGCCCTATGCGTCAGCCAAGAAAAACCTGACACTTCATGTAATGATGACTCACAAGCAATAGTTAATGCTTTACAAACATTATTATCAATTTTTTGACTGGTTTTATTTAACTTCATTTCAGATGACTACTATATAGTTATTATGATTCGTATTTTAACGCATTAAATCACTTGTACCTAAGAGATTTACTCAGTATGCTACGCGGCCGTTTTTGTTATAGCAACGGAGTAATTTATTGGTCTGGTTGCTATTAATGTGAGTAAGAATAATGATAGGTTTTGATTATGGTACCTCTAATTGTAGTGTTGCAATTATGGTTAATGGCGAGCCAAACATAGTACCTTTACAGGGCCAAAATACTATCGCCTCAAATTTATATGCGCCTGATCGCGATATCATTACTCACTGGTTACATCAACAATTAAAAGGCGCGCAACAGCATAACTTTAAAAATGACCGTGCGGTACAGCTACAAAAAAGCCAAAGAGCGCTACGAGAGTTAGCTTTTGATGGTATTCACAGTGACTTAGTTTTTGGTAAAGCAGCGCTAGCTCAATACTTAGAAGATCCTGAAGAAGGGTATTACATTAAGTCACCAAAATCTTTTCTTGGTGCTAGCGGCCTCGCACCACTGCAAATACAGCTATTCGAAGATATTGTTGCGGCCATGATGAGCAATGTTAAAAACCTTACCGAAGAGAAATTAGGTCGAGAGGTAACACAAACCGTCATTGGCCGACCAATAAACTTTCAAGGTTTACATGGCGAAGAAAGTAATCGGCAGGCTATTAACGTGCTGACTAATGCTGCCAAGCGCATTGGTTTTAAAGAGGTTGAATTTCAATTTGAACCCGTCGCCGCTGGTTTCGAATTTGAGTCATCGTTAACCAAAGAAACACGCGTATTAGTGGTTGATATTGGTGGCGGTACAAGTGATTGCTCAATGTTATTAATGGGGCCTGAATTGAGTAACAATGATAACCGTAGTGAGCACTTACTCGCTCATAGCGGTATTCGTATTGCAGGTAATGACTTTGATATTCAACTGGCATTGCAAGGCATCATGCCTAGCTTAGGTATGAATAGTTTATTAAAAACAGGCAAGCCGATGCCAACCAGTAGCTTTTACCAAGCATTAGCGATTAATAATATGAATGAGCAAACCGCTTTTTATAGTGCCAAAAATAGGCGTGAGCTTATTCAGCTTTCTCGTGATGCAAAAGAAACAGCAATAGTTGAACGGTTAGTAACAGTACACGATCACAAACTCAGCTATCAATTGGTCAATGCTGCTGAGCAAGCAAAAATAGCCCTGTCTGAGCACAATCAACAAACAATTGATTTAAGCGATGTTAGCGAACAACTTAGTGCAGAGGTAAATAAAGAGACATTGCGTTCAGCCAACAAACGCACGTTAGAAAGTATAGGTAATTTAATGCGTTCAGCCGTAGAACAAGCCCAATGCCAGCCTGAAGTGATTTTTGTCACAGGCGGTACAGCAAAGTCTCCTGTGCTGAGTGATTTTCTACAGCAACAAATGCCCAACATTCCTGTTGTAGTTGGCGATCATTTTGGCAGTGTGACCTCTGGTTTAGCACGCTGGGCTGATAGAATATATCGTTAATCAACCACCTAAACACCATATTATTACCATTGAATTTTAAAACTATAACGTCTTAACCAACATAGTATTGCCTGTTATTGCGACAATTTGACATTGAGCTTTTTCACTGATTAATTCCACACTCTCATCATCAGCTAAACGCGCTTGCCAATCGATTCCAGAATAACGAATAGTGCCACCACTCACATTAATTTCACTACTGGCTAAAACCGTTAAACCAACCATGTCACTGGAATTATCCGTTTTATCTTTTGAGTTTTGTAATGACTTTAATGGTTTCCACAAAATGGCTGCAACAACCGCAGTTAATAACCCCACTGTTAATATCTCACTTTGCCAACCACCGACAAAACCAATGCTCACTAAAATCCCCGTAATCAGACTAGCAATAGCAAAAAAGAATAGCGGACCACTTAAGCCCATAATACTCAGCTCAATAACAAAGCTAATACCCGAAATTAAGTACCATAAATGAGCCGGATTTTCTAAAAAATATTCCATAAAACCTCTTTGGTATAAAGAAGTGTAGATCTAGCACAAATATCTAGATCTACATTAGATGTTAGTTAGATAACTTTAAGCTACTTGAAACAGCAATAGCTTGTGCAACAGTATTAGCAATATTGTCACCTGTTTTACCATCAGTCAGTACCACAGTACTTTCATTAGCAATAGCGCGATGCGCTGTAATAGCATCTTGTGCTAACGTTAGCATAACTGCCGCGTGACCTTGTTCACTATTTGCCGCATTACCTACCACTTCTAAAGCATTAGCATCCGCATCCGCGACTAACCGTATCGCTTCCGCTTTACCTGTTGCCTCTAAAATTTGTGCCTCTTTAGAAGCCTGCGCCTCTAAAACTTGTTCAGCTTTTGCTGCCTCAGCATCTAATACTCTCGCTTTTTTCTGACCTTCAGCTTCTGTGATCGCTGCAGTTTTAACACCTTCAGCAGTTAATATCACTGAGCGCTTTTCTCGCTCTGCCGTCATTTGCTTTTCCATATCTTCGCGAATAGTTTGTGGCGGCGTAATATCTTTTATTTCATAACGTGTCACCATAACACCCCAAGGTGCGGTAGCTTCTGTCATTGAATTTAAAATTTGCGCATTAATCGCATCACGGTTTTGGAAACACTCGTCCAATTCCATCGAGCCTATGGCATTACGCATGCTTGTCATAGCAAGCTGTACTACCGACATTTTATAGTCAGTTATGTTATTCGTTGCCGCTGAAGCATCAGTGACTTTCATAAACAAAATACCGTCAATATCTAACGTAATGTTGTCTTTGGTTATTGCAGGCTGTGAAGTAATCTCTAATGACTGCTCTTTTAAATTACGATCGGCAGCAACCGATTGCACGTAAGGGATAATAAAATTTAAACCCGCACCAAGGGTTTTACTGTATTTACCTAAGGTATAAATAACATAACCTCGGTTTTGTGGGACAAAATAAATACCTTTTTTCAGAGTATACAAAATGACAATCGTCAGCCATAACAGAGGACTAGTTAAAAGACCTGCAACAATGTTTTCCATAAATCTATATTCCTTATTATTCGAAGTTAAGCTTCATATCAAACGGATTAATAAATTAGCCCGATCGGTATAAATTCAGTTGATAATTATTTTGAATAACACGTTAATAGACTGTTATGAGCAAAGCAAGTTATTTCATTAAGCTTTGCACTGGTAACACGGCAAGAGCGCTCTAATTAAAAACAGCAAATACTCAAAGAAAGAACAGGAGAAATTTCAGTTCACTAAAACAAAAAAGCACCAACAAAAGTGGTGCTTTTAAACTTTGCTAATCAGAATTGCTATAATTAGCTAATGTAGGTACAGCAGTAATCAATGATAGTTTTTGCTTTAATATCAAAATAGCTATTAGCGTCAACGTTGAACGATTGACCGCCAACGATTGTTTGCCATTCAGTAGCGCCTGCAAGTAAAATTTCACAATCACCTGCAGTAATTTCCATCAATTCTTTTTCTTTAGTATCAAATCTGTAATCACCAGCTTGCATAATACCAAGCGTTTTAAAGCTACCATCAGCAAAAGTAATAGTACGGCTAGTTACTTTACCGTCGAAATATACGTTTGCTGCTCTGTTAATGCTTACTTCTTTAAAATCAGACATATTTTCTTATCCTTCTCTCTTATTAGGTTCAAAAAAAACGGCATTGAATATTAAATTAAATGCCGTTTTCAATTTTTTAATGCTAATTGCAGCTTTATTTAAGTAGCGCTAGCAATTTTTTTCATGTCGGTCATATAACCACGAAGCTCTTTACCTATAGTTTCAACACCATGGCTACGAATTGCTTCATTTACTTCAATTAAACGCGCATTATCAACGTTGTTTGAACTATCTTTCAAACCTTCGCCTAATTGCTCTAATGTTAAGTTAGACGCATATTCTTCAAGCAATGGCACTGCAGCATGGCTGAATAAGTAGTTACCGTACTCAGCAGTATCAGAAATAACAACGTTCATTTCATATAACATGTTACGTGCAATACAGTTAGCAATTAATGGTGTTTCATGTAACGACTCATAGTATGCAGAAGCATTGATAATGCCTGAATCAACCATTGCGTCGAATGCTAATTCAACACCAGCTTTAATCATGGCAACAACGAAAATGCCTTTGTCGTAGTATTCTTGCTCTGAAATTTCAGTGTCACACTCAGGTGATTTTTCAAAAGAAGTTTCTGCCGTATCTGCACGCCATGTTAATAAGTTAACATCGTCGTTTGCCCAATCTGCCATCATAGTTGCAGAGAAACGACCTTCAATGATGTCGTCCATATGTTTTTGGAATAAAGGACGTAAAATCTCTTTTAATTCTAAAGACATATCAAATGCTAATACTTTAGCAGGATTTGATAAACGGTCCATCATGTTAGTGATGCCGCCATGTTTAAGGCCTTCAGTAGTCGTTTCTATACCATATTGTAATAATTTACGCGCATAAGCTGCGTCCATACCTTGGGCAACTAATTGCTTATGACCTAAAACAGCAGCCGTTTGCAACATACCACAAAGAATTGTTTGCTCGCCCATTAAGTCAGACTTAACTTCAGCGATGAAAGATGATTCAAGAACACCTGCTCTGTCACCACCAGTAGCACTAGCGTATGCTTTAGCAATAGCTAAACCGTTACCTTGTGGATCATTTTCTGGGTGAACAGCGATAAGCGTTGGTACACCAAAACCACGTTTGTACTCTTCACGTACTTCAGTACCTGGACACTTAGGCGCAACCATCACAACAGTGATATCTGAACGAATTTGCATACCTTCTTCAACAATGTTGAAACCATGTGAGTAAGCTAATGTAGCGCCTTGCTTCATTAATGGCATTACCGCAGTAACAGCTGAAGTATGTTGCTTATCAGGGGTAAGGTTTAATACTAGATCTGCTTGAGGAATTAACTCTGCATAGCTACCTACTGTGAAACCATTTTCAGTAGCCCACTGCCATGATTGACGCTTTTCGCTAATCGCCGCATCACGTAAAGTATAAGAAATATTTAAACCTGAATCACGCATGTTCAAACCTTGGTTTAAACCTTGTGCACCACAACCAACAATAACAATGT
>JAWSUX010000395.1:0-3775 GCA_033852215.1 Colwellia sp.
CCACACCATCGGGTAATAACTTTCCACTAAATATCAAAGATAACTCTGCATTTTTTGACTTACCGAAACTAATTGATGCTGGTGTTCACTCTTTTAAAGTAGAAGGTCGTATCAAAGGTGCGAGTTATGTACATACGGTAATTGATAGTTTCCGTAAGCAAATTGATGGTTTTGTTAAAACGGGCGAACTCCTTGAAGATGGTGAGCGACTTTATAAAGTATTTAATCGTGATTTAACCAATGCTTTTTTACGTGGTGACTTAAACCAGTCAATGTTCATTGAGAATCCGCGTGATAATTCAAAATATCATGCCGTTGATCAAAGCAACGCTATTTCTGTTGTACAAATTCATGAAGTTGAAGAAAAGCTTAGCAGTGAAAAAGAACAAATAAATATTAATGTGCAAGATAAAATAAAACATTTAAGCATAGAAAAACGTCCGCTAACGTTAACCTTTAGTGGCAAAATTGGTAGTCCACTAACCGTAACCATTGTGACCGAAAACTTCGCTATTGGCGAACTGACTTCAGAAAGCCAAACATCAATTTTCCAGTCTACTAGTAACTTAATTTCAAGTGAAAAAAGCTATCTTGATAAGAGCGCTATTGAAAAGCGTTTCAAAAGTTTTAGTAATGCTGAATTCAACTTAATCGAACTAAATACTGACAATATACCACAAGGGGCAAGCATTCCTTTTAGAGAGCTTACAGTACTTAAAAACGACATTGCTGCCTTACTGAATAATAACAAACCTTTACTGCCTGAAGTGGAATTACCTAAATTAGTTCACCATCACAAACAAGCTGATGTTACAGGTCAGTCACCAAAAGCAAAACTATCCCTTTTAATATCCGATGAAACGGATATTAACCTTAGCCAAGTAACAGACGCCGATATTTATTTTAAACTACCCGATGCTTATAAACGTGGTTGCA
This sequence comes from Colwellia sp., assembly GCA_033852215.1. GTDB lineage: Bacteria > Pseudomonadota > Gammaproteobacteria > Enterobacterales > Alteromonadaceae > Colwellia. The sequence continues at coordinate 937 of JAWSUX010000395.1, forward strand.
CCAAATACATTGGTTTTTTTAAAGAAAACCCACATCTTATTCCTTGGTTTCCGTCAGTATTAATCGGTAAAGACTATGACGTCGCTTTAAATATTTTAGAGCAAGTAAAACCAGAGCTAATAGTTACCAATAATACGGGAATTGCAAACAGAGCTTTTGAGTTGGGTATTAAGTGGATAGCAGGCCCTTTTCTAAATACGACAAATTCTTATGCCTTATTGTCAATGAAAGAGTCATTTAATTGTGAGGGTGCTTTTATTTCAAACGAGATAAACCATCAGCAAATGCGTACTATAGCCCGCCCTGAAAATTTTAAATTGTTTTACAGTATTTATCATCCTATCTTGTTGATGACCAGCAGGCAGTGCTTCTTTCAGCAAAGTGTGGGTTGTGAAAAACCACGCATAGATAATGGCTGTATGTTATCTTGCGATAAATCAACAAGCATTACTAATCTGAAAGGCGTATCATTTTCTATTGATAAACAAAAAGCTGGCTATCCAAGTATTTACAATAATGATCAGTTTCTAAATATGGAGATTATCAACGATTTATCATCGCTATTTGATGGTTTTATGATTGATTTAACCAATATTGGTGCCGGTGATAAAGAGTCACCTGACAAAATAGCACTAATTAAGCATTTTGAACAATTGCTCAATGCTGACCATGATAAAAGCAATAATAAACGTAAGGAGCACGGTGAGAGTATTGAGTCAGTAAAGCATTTAGCAACACAAGTAGCACTCAATGAGTTGGTGCCAGAGTCAACCAATAGTCAATACCATAACGGTTTGTAATACTTTATTAATATAAACACCTTTGTTACAAGGCTGTAACCACACAACAAAAAATACAGTGATAATACGGAGGGAATTTTAGACTGATTTATCGATTATTTTCTACCGTCAGAATACAAAACGCTATGATTAACACTGCTGAAGATTATGCCTATCATACCTCAAGGTGCAGTTTCAGAACCAAGCTAGGAAGTCAGTTCAAGGCGCGTTACCTAAATAAGGGTTAGTCGTTTTCGATGAGCACGCTACGCTCTATCCCTAGAGGAATCCCTCCCCAATGACGACCTTGAATATATAATGGCACGCTTAAATCAAAGAGTACATCGCCATTATCCCTTAGATAGGTTTGTAATATAAAGGGTGCTGTAGAGCGCACTCGACGCCTTTCAGTTTCGCTATCAAAGTAAAAGCGACAGTGGCGGCTCAAATTGAGATCATGCTCATAATCGCCTGTTGGTGCTTCAGAGCTCTGCGGGTAATGTACAGGAAGAAAGCCATTAATATCGACGACTAAGTTATACGCCGTGCCTTCTATTTCACTAAGGTAGGCAACAAGTGTAGGCTGTAATGCTGACGTTAGCGCGTCAGCGTATTTAACGTTAAATTTTGGTGGATTAGTATTGGGGATTTCTCGGTAATCTCTGTCGAAAATATCGATGCCTTTGGCGCTCACACTCTCCATAATTTTAACAACGTTATCACGACGTTTAATGGCAACTTTAAGTAACTCTTCAAAGGGACCTTGGCCAATACTAAATTGTGACAGCATGGCTAAGGTTTGCTCTGTTGCATCACGTAGTGATACTGAAAACGCTTCAGAGCGCTTCATATCGGCATTAATTTGTTGACCTAATGTATGAATTTCGTTACTGCGACTATGCACTTCGGCATTGGTGGCAGAAAGTTCTTCAATACTCGATGTGATCGTCATTAGGGAACCATGATTTTCTTCAAAGTCAGATACCATTCGAGAAAAATCCGAGCATGAGCTTGAGATGGTTTTAGTTGCCTCCCCTGTTTGGAGAACAACATCTTCCATGCCTTGTGCGGTATCCGAAACAATACCAGTCATTTCTGTGATCAAGATATCCACCTCATCGGCAGCGCCTTTAATCTTTTCAGCAAGTGAGCGAACTTCATCGGCAACAACAGCGAACCCTCGACCAGCCTCACCTGCACGTGCAGCTTCAATAGCGGCGTTAAGTGCCAACATATTAGTTTGTGCAGAAAAACCCTGCACGGTACTTAAAATTTCGCTTATTTTCGCCGAGCTTTGCGTTAAGTTTTTAACGGTCTCATAAAAACTATTAAGGCGCAGAGAAACATCTTCCATTTTGTCAGAAATTTCAGAAAAGTTGCTTTGTGAGGCTTTCGCTGCATCTAGATTAACGGAGTTATTTGATGATATAAGTTGTGTTTTATCGGTAATGTAATTAATGGCTAAGGTTGTTTCAGTGCTCGATTGATAAATAATATTTGAATATTCTTCTTGCTTAATGGAATGTTCATTGGCTTCGCTGGTTATTTTTCTAAGTTGAGCGGCCGAAAGAGCAACATGTAGTGATTGTTGCTGCATATTCAAAAAGGTACTTCTTAACTTATCAGTAAAGCTATTGTGATCTTTAGCAATAGAACCGATATTACTGTGTTCATTTTCATTTAATTTTTGACTCATATCTCCTTCATCACTACTGAGCGCTTCAAGTGCAGAAGATAATTCCTTTAAAGGGTTTAACAATGAAAAATTAAGCCAGAGACTAGCGCCTATACCTAGGCATATCGTCAACCCAAATATAACCCACTGTATTAATGAAACTGTATCGTTGAGTAAAAGGCTGGTGAGTTGTAATAAAAAGATGAGTGAAATAAAGAGTGCTACGACTGCTCCGAATGATACCTGCCCGTGTTGTCGAGTGGTGTTTATTGGTGTCATCATACCGGGTGAATCCTTAATGTTTGGTGGTTTTCTCTATTGAAAACCTCTGGCAACTGATACTCAAATTTTACAGATTCAATTTCCATTTGAAGTTTACCGACCG
>JAWSUX010000396.1:0-6201 GCA_033852215.1 Colwellia sp.
GACTGACTTCAGCATTAAACGCCGCTAATAAATTAGTAAACATTAAATGACCTAATCTTACACCCACTCTATTCAAAATTGGGTGACGTATTCTACTGCTAAGCAGCCTGCAATGTAAAGATTAAATTTAGCTACAACACAATAGCCTCGTCTAAAAGTCTGGTTTAAAGCGATATAGCAAGGTAAAATCAGCGCTTAATTTTGCCAACTTAATTTTAGGTACCACCAGCGATGCGTATTTTGGGTATTGAAACTTCTTGTGATGAAACAGGTATAGCCATTTATGATGATGGTCAGGGCGACCTTCCCGAAGGTATAGTTGCACATCGTTTATATAGCCAAATTGCCGTACATGCTGATTATGGTGGTGTGGTACCAGAATTAGCATCACGCGATCATGTTAGAAAAACGATCCCTTTAATTAAAGAAGTATTGGCTGATGCAAACATGACACCGCAAGACTTAGACGGTGTTGCTTATACTGCAGGGCCAGGCTTAGTTGGTGCACTACTTGTTGGTTGCTCTATTGGCAGAAGCTTGGCTTACGGGTGGGATTTGCCTGCAGTACCGGTACATCATATGGAAGGACATTTGCTTGCCCCTATGTTAGAAGATGATGTGCCTGAATTTCCCTTTGTCGCTTTACTTGTTTCTGGCGGACATACCATGTTAGTTCGTGTTGACGGCATTGGTCAGTACAAATTACTAGGTGAGTCTGTTGATGATGCCGCAGGTGAGGCCTTTGATAAAACGGCCAAATTACTTGGCTTAGATTATCCCGGTGGTCCTGCGTTATCTAAAATGGCGACAAATGGCGTTGCTGCTCGCTTCAAACTGCCCCGCCCAATGACAGATAGACCAGGACTTGATTTTAGTTTTAGTGGTTTAAAAACAGCCGCAAGTACATTAGTACGTAAAGAATGTATTAATATAGAGCCTGCTTTATCTGAAAGCCAACTACAACAGACTCATGCTGATATCGCCCACGCCTTTCAGCAAGCAGTCGTTGATACATTAGCAATAAAATGTAAACGAGCTTTGCAACAAGAAGATTTAAAATGTTTGGTGATTGCTGGTGGTGTTAGTGCCAACACTAGTTTACGAGAAAAATTAGCCATTACGACCAAAAAGTTAGGCGGTAGCGTGTTTTATCCTCGACCAGAATTCTGTACAGATAATGGTGCCATGATAGCTTACGCGGGTTTACAGCGATTAAAAGCGGGTACAAATGTAGATTTAACTTTTAAAGCCAGCCCTCGATGGTCACTAGACAGCCTACCTGCAGTATAGTCTCTACTGAAATAACACATGAAAGACTTTATATTTTATGTGTTATTTTACTTTCTTTACCTTTAAATAAACGAACAATATTTGTTCGATGGCGAAAAATAATCAGCGCGCTCAACATCAAGGTAGGATAAACATAAAGCGGTTTAAATAAATAAACATATAAAGGCGCTAGTGTTACGGTAACAATAGCCGCCAAACTTGAATACTTAGTTAATTTAGCAATACCTAACCAAGTCACTATTAATAAAGCACCTAACGTAAAACCTATAGGTAATAATGTACCTAACGCGGTCGCTACCGCTTTCCCACCTTTAAAGTTGAAAAAAATGGGGTACATGTGACCCAAGCAAGCAGCAACACCTATCAAACCTAAATATAAAGGCTCTATTTTCAAAAAATAAGCCCCCCATACAGGTATCGTGCCTTTCAGCACATCCAAACCTAATACCGTTAATGCTGTTAATTTATTGGAAATACGCAAAACATTAGTGGCACCCGGGTTTCTTGAGCCAATAGTTCGAGGATCAGGCAATCCCAAAAATTGGCAAATTAAAATAGCATTAGAAATAGAGCCCAGTAAATAAGCTACTGCAACCATAATAAGTGTTAATAGCAACATTTAAGATAAAAGTCCGCGATCTAGAAAGAAAAAACGTGTATTCATTATTCTATCTTGATATACGCTAGTTTTTCTACAGCGACAAAGGTAAACTCGCTTTTATTTTGTAATAATTACTTATTAGCTAGATATAAACCAACGAGAAAGAGCGAAATAGAGCATGGACAAAGTATTCATTAAAGGTTTACGTATTCAAACCACTATAGGTTTTTATCAATGGGAAAAAGAAATAAAACAAACGTTAGTTATAGACCTTGCTATGGCTTGGGATACCGCTAAAGCAGCTGTTAATGATGAATTAGCTAAAACATTAGATTATGCTGATATTTCAGTTGCCATTGAACGCTTCGCAAACGAAAATCCCGTTGACTTAATTGAAACCTTAGCCGAACGCTTAGCAAAATTTTTAATGGATACCTATCACATACCTTGGTTAAACCTTGCTATTGGCAAACCAGGTGCTGTACACAATAGTGAAACAGTTGGAGTAGAAATAGAGCGTGGCCAACAATACTAATGGCCACAATATATGTTTCATTAGGTAGTAATATTGATCGTGAAAAACACGTAAAACAAGGGCTCTCAGCATTAGAGCAAGCATTAGGTACTTTAACGTTATCTAGTTTGTTTGAAAGTAAAGCAGTTGGTTTTACCGGCAAGGCTTTTTACAACATGGTTATTGCGGTTGAAACGGAAAAAAGTGTAATACAAGTAGCGAGTATACTGCGCAATATTGAATTCGCCCATGGCCGTGGTCTTAATGCTAAAAAATTTAGCCCACGTAGCTTAGATCTCGACCTCTTACTTTATGATGATTTGATTATAGAACAGCCCGCACAATTACCACGCGACGAAATAACAAAAAATGCATTTGTACTTTGGCCATTAAGCCAAGTAGCACCTGATGTAATTCACCCTATTTTAAAAGAAAATTATCAAACACTTTGGCAAAATTATAATAAAGCCAGTCAAACATTAAATATTGTCGCTAACTGTTGGTAAATACTTGTTAGTAACATCGATAAACGCATAAAGGAAAAAGAAAATATATGAGTACTATCGACATAATCATATTGGCTTTATTACAAGGTTTGACTGAGTTTTTACCTATTTCTAGCTCTGCACACTTGATTTTACCCTCACAAATATTGGGTTGGAAGGATCAAGGGCTAGCTTTTGATGTTGCGGTTCATGTTGGAACGTTATTAGCCGTCGTGCTTTATTTTCGTAAAGAAGTGGGTGCTATGGCAGTTGCTTGGCTGGGCACATTAAATATTGGCCCTGCTACCCCCCCAAATAATGCTGAATCATTATTTAACGGTAAACTCGCATGGTGGATCATATTGGCCACGATACCTGCAGGACTCTTTGGTTTATTAGGCAAAGAGTTAATTGAAGAGCATTTACGCTCAGCATTAGTGATTGCCGCTACCACGTTATTATTTGGCTTTTTATTAGGTTTTGCTGATATCAAAGCAGGCAAAAGAAAACAACACAAACCAATAGAGGAACTCGGTATAAAAGGCGCAATGTTAATTGGTTTAGCACAAGCAATTGCATTAATCCCTGGTACTTCACGCTCAGGCATTACCATGACTATTGGTTTAATGTTAGGTTTAAGTCGAGATAACGCTGCTCGCTTTTCCTTTTTGTTATCTATTCCCGCCATTGCGATGGCTGGCAGTTATTTAACACTAAAATTAGTACTCTCTGCCAATACTGTTGACTGGTATGCCATGGGGTTAGGAAGTATTCTAGCTTTTATTAGTGCTTATGCCTGCATACATTACTTTTTAATAATATTAGAAAAATTGGGCATGATGCCTTTTGTCATTTATCGATTAATTTTAGGTGTAGGGTTATTATGGTATGTCCTCAATTAAATAATACCCTAACGCTCTCACTACAATAATACTGGAAACCTTATGAACGAAAATATAATTGCGATTGACTTAGAAAACTTCCAGCAAGTGGTTGTTGATGAATCGAAAAATAAATTGGTTTTAGTCAGTTTCTGGGCAGAGCAAGTGCCCGAAAGTATTGAGCTAAAAGATAAGTTAGCCGCTAAATTATCGGCTTTTGGTGAGCATGTAATTTTAGCAACGGTAGATTGCCAAACCCAAGGGCAAATTGCTCAACAGTTTGGTATTCAAGGTTTACCAACAGCGATTTTAATTAAAGATAGTCAACCGTTAGATGGTTTATCTGGGCCACAAGATGATAATACTATTGATATTTTTTTAGATAAGCATTTACCTAAACCCGAAGATATATTATTAGCGCAAGCAAAAACAGCTTTAATTGACAATGAGCTATCAACGGCAAAAGCAGCGATTATTCAAGCTTATCAACATAATAATGAACGCGCTGATATTAAACTCGTATTAACAGATGTGTATTTGCAATGTGGTAACAACGACGAAGCGAAAAATTTACTTGATAGTATTTTAATGGTTGATCAAGACAGCTATTATCAAGCATTGATTGCCAAACTAGAGCTTGCCAATCAAGCCGCTGATTCACCTGAGATTCAAGCATTGGAAACGCAATTACAGCAACAGCCTGAAAATATTACCCTAATCCATCAGTTGGCTGCGCAATATAACCAAGTGAATCGTAATGATGATGCGTTAGCGTTATTATTTCGTTTAGTGCAATCAGGTGCATCAGATGAAAATAATAGCGTCGAAAAAAGTAAAGAATTGTTATTAGATATTTTAAAGTCGTTAACCGATGGCGACCCATTAATAATTAAGTATCGCCGCAAGTTATATACATTACTTTATTAGGCTTATATTCGCTTAATAAAAAGATAAAACCCTTTAACGTTATAAGGTTGTATAAACTACAACCTTATAACTTTTAAACAATATCGATGATAGAGCATTTTTTATGGCAGATGTTCGCTAGCTAGATAGTCATGCGATTGCATCTCTTGCAAGCGACTTAAACAACGTTTAAATTCAAAAGCTAGCCGGCCACCACTATATAGTTGTTCTAATGGTTGCTCTGCTGACATAATAAGTTTGACATTACGTTCGTAAAACTCGTCAACAAGGGCAATAAAGCGTCGTGTGCTATCGTCACTATCGCTGCCCATTTGTTTCACGTTAGCCATTAATACGGTGTGATACAGTTGACTAATCTCCATATAATCGCTTTGGCTTCGGGCACTTTCGCATAAAACAGAAAAATCAAAATACACCACACCATCACTGACTAAAACCGTGTCTAATTGACGATTATTAATATCAATGCTCTGCCCTATTTTACCTGCTTCACCTGATAACTGCTTAAAATAATGCTGTAAATTTTCATTTGCCTGTTTATCCAGTGGATAATGGTAAATTTCCGCTTGCTCTAAGGTACGTAAACGATAATCGACACCACTGTCAACATTAACAATTTCGGTATGCTCATTAATTAATTTTATCGCAGGCAAAAAACGCTCACGCTGTAAGCCATTACGATAAAGCTCATTAGGAATAATATTTGAGGTCGCAACCAAGGTAACATTGTGAGCAAAAAGTTCTTCGAATAAAGTGCCTAAAATCATAGCATCGGTAATATCTGAAACAAAAAATTCATCAAAGCAAATGATCTGTGTTTCTTCTGCAAATTTCTTAGCAATAATTTTCAATGGATCTGATTGCCCAGACAATATTTTTAACTCTTGGTGTACTCGATGCATAAAACGATGAAAGTGCACACGCATTTTATTTTTAAAGGGCAGGCTTTCATAAAAAGTATCAACCAAATAAGTTTTCCCTCTACCTACGCCCCCCCAAAAATACAAACCCTTTATTGGTTTAGCTTCTTGCTTTTTATAAACTTTTTTCCAACGGTTTAATACTTTTTTAAAACCCGATACGACTAAGGGCTTCGTTTGAAAATCATCATACAATCGCTGCAAGTGTTTAACTGCATTCTCTTGTGCTGCATCAAAAAGAAAATCTTCTCGGCTTAAATCTTGTTTATACTTATCAATAGGGGAAAGGTGAATCATGTAGCGCCTGTTGCGGTGTGTTTTACTTGAAAAGGTGAAAATATTCCCAAGATTTGATTTATCGTCATAATAACTTTAATGTTAGTATTATATACTTAAGTAAACTGTCACAACACTAAATTTTCACTAATCAGGTTTTCACTAATCAGGTTTTCATTAATCTTCTTTAATTTTAAATAACATTGTAAGGTATTTCTATGGATGTAATTATCGCTTTAGCTTTATTAATCATTGGCGGTCTTGTTGGTTTTTTTGCAAATCGTATTTTTTCACCTGCCAGCCAAGA
>JAWSUX010000397.1:0-7171 GCA_033852215.1 Colwellia sp.
CTGACATCATCACTTTTCGTTATGCGATATTTCTGTCATCATAGTCACTTATTTACCTCTATTTAAAATAAATTCGATTAGTTAACTGTGAGTATTGATATGAGCATTGATCAACGCCAATTTGAACAACTGAGCGAAATGGGGATTAAGTTATGGCAGCGCCGAGAAACATCAGACCGAATAAATACAGCTAAAGCTAATCAAGAAACTTACCAAGCAGTTAATTTAAGCACGTTAACTAGCAACCAGTGTTTTAATGATATTTTACTCGCGCTGAATTTAACCCTTGGTGAAATAAGCCAACAAACAGATCATCTCGATTTAGGCTTAATTAATTGGTACTTTACCGAGACTCACGATAAAAATGCAGTAAAAATAACTTACCTGAATAATAAGTTGATCACGCCATCACTTAATCTAATTTCTCAATCGGCTACGTTAAAAAAACAATTATGGCAAACAATAAGTCAACAACTCACATGACCTCTTCTACTCCGTTTACTTCAACAGTTTTTACCTCGATAGGCAAAGCTGACATTCCAGATTTGATGCCGATAGAAAATGCCTGTCATTCGCATCCATGGAGCGAGAAAACGTTCACCAGCTGTATTGATGGGCGTTATTTCGGTGAAAAACTGAATAAAAAAGCACAAGAAAGGACTCAAGAAAATAGCAGTATTGGCTTTTATATTGGTCAATATGTTGCTGGTGAAGCGACCTTAATGGATATTTGTGTTACACCAGCAATGCAAGGAAAAGGTTACGGTAAGATATTGTTAACGCAATTTTTAGCGCAAGCCAAACAACACGGTGCAACAAAAATATTTCTTGAAGTGCGTGCTAAAAACATCACTGCACAAATGCTCTATATGAATGTAGGTTTTATTGAAATTAGTCGCCGCACAGGTTATTACCCTAGCGCCAGTGGTTTTGGCTATGAAGATGCGATAGTCATGTCGCTAAATTGTTAATTGAACACTTAAATACCGCTTGTTTCTTATACTACCTTAATCCAATAAATGTAAGTTTACATTGCTCTTTTAGCATAACGTTTAGTCCACATTTATTCACTAACATGTGTTAAAAATAATGAGTCATCCATAACCTCTTTTAACTTAAAGTAGACTGGTTTTTTGCACAGTACAATTCGAGATTAACAAAAATGCATGAAAGAAGGGAATAAGCCGCCTTTCACGAAACACAGTTATAGATTTGTGATTTAGTTTATTGAATTTAATTGGTTTTATTGTTATTTTATCAATCACAAATTTTGAAAGACGGCGAAAGCCCGTAATTAAAGACGGGCTTTCGCCGCTGAATAAGCTGTTATGTGTTTCGTATCGTCGGCTTTATGCTTAAGTATTTTTTTTGCTGAGGCACTCATTCGTATCAACTTTTAGTTTGCTTTGGGGGCAGAATGATTAAGAAAATTGGTTTAGGTGTACTAGCGCTACTAACCTTGGTAACAATAGTCACCTTCGCTTTATATTCAGGTTTTCGGAGTGAAAGCCTAGCGGCACTGGAGACTGGTAGTAAAATTGCAGAAACCTCTGCAGGCCCAATTGAATATCATATGATTGGTGATACTGGCCCCGTGTTGTTGTTTTTACACGGCACACCTGGTGGATACGATGGCGGTTCAATGATGGAGGGAATTCGTGTTCTGGTGCCATCTCGGCCCGGCTATTTGCGAACTCCCTTGGAAGTAGGTCATACACCGACGGATCAGGCCCATGCTTACGCAGCATTACTTGATTCACTGAGCATTAATTCGGTGATCGTTATGGGGGTTTCAGGTGGGGGTCCTTCTTCGCTAGCTTTCGCGTCGCTGTATCCAAATAGAACTAAAGCCTTAATTGCTATGGAAGCTGTTTCCCAGCCTTTTGTATTGACTGAAGTGCAAGAGGAGCTACCATATCTGTTACAACTAATTTCACAATCAGATTTTCTGATGTGGGCGAGTTTATCTCTGATGGTAAATTTTATGGGGCCTGAGGAACTGGTTAGTTTCATGGTCCCTGACTCGGAAAACCAGCAATTGATATTGGAAAATCCCAATAAAATTGCGCGGTTGGAACCACTGATATGGAAGATTTGGCCTATCTCTCAACGCCTGGAAGGCAAGAATAATGATTTTGTACAATTTGAAACGCCGGGCCTGTCTAGCTCAACAATCACAGCACCTACTCTAATAATCCACGGTACTGAAGATGCTAATGTTCCTTACGAGCAAAGTACGATACTGGCCGAGCAGATTCCAGGATCAATACTTCATACCATAACTGGCGCCGATCATATGATGCCGTTTTCTCACGAAGAAGAAATAAATGCTGCCACGGCTAAATTTCTGAATGCGCTCGACATCAAATAACAACACTGGGAATTCGGGACAAGAATCCGGTATTGGTATAGAGTATCCGTTGGCTAGGAGAATTTTGTTATTAGGACCAACACATAACAATCAAATCAAAAAGAAGGCGCTACGCGCCCCTATTATTCAAAGCGTTAGGCATTTACCTACATTATGAGTATCTTGGAGATAGAAAAATTGATTTTACTTCTCGCTGAATTTGGATTAGGTGCATTTATTGGTGGGGGAATTGAGCAAATAAAATTGGTCGTAGACACTTGATAACTATTCTTATTTAAAATAATCCCTTAATCGTTTTTCATTAAAAAAAACAGGCTCTCTAAAAACCTGCTATTACAACAAGGCGTTTTTATTAGCGGCTATTTTTTCTTAGTTGTTACTCTTAAGAAAAATGGCAAAGAGTGATAAACTGATCAAGTCAGCAGCAATTAAAGGTGAATTAATCATGGCAGTTATCAATTATGCACAAGCATTACATCAAGAAATAGAGCAAACGCCACAGGAATATTTAGGCGCATTATTAAATATTGTTCATACATTTAAAGAAAGTGTAACGGACAAGCCTATATTAGATGAAGAAACACGATTGGCTTTAGCGGAAGGTCAAAGACAGGCGGATAATGGTCTATTTGCCAGTGATGATGAAGTGACACACTTCTTCAAAGAATGGGACGTTGATGCTTAAGCTCAAGTGGACACAGGCAGCATTACAAGACATGCAAGAAACCGTTGATTATATTTATCAACGCAACCCACAAGCAGCACGTTCTGTCGCTAAAAAATTTCATGAAGCGGGTCTTTTATTACAAGCAATACCTAGCTTAGGACGCGAAGGGCGCTATTTTGATATGCAGGAATGGGTAGTGAGCGGTATTCCTTACACACTTTGGTATCGAGTTAATCATGTTCAAAACACATTAGAAATATTACGTATTTTGCATGATGCACGACAAAAGCCATAGAACTACTGACAATGAAAATAGCTGCTACACCACTGATATATATAATAAATATAGACATCAACATATTGAATTAGGGGCAGTTCACGTTAGCTTATAACTTTTAAAATCATCAACTAGCGCATTTAATTCTTCGTCAGTCATTATCTGACGGATAACGACACTTTTAAATACGCGTATCATTCTGCAAAATCACCCAACTCATCCTGTGTAATGGTTTAATGAAACTGGAAGGATTTGAGAAGCCAATTAATAGGCTTATGCCAACAAGAAGCATTAGCTTTATTATCTTCTCAAGCAAATTTAAGTAATCAAGTGCCGCTTATTCCTTATACAGCTTTAATAAATAGAAATGAAAGTCAATTCATCGCAAATTTATTTCACTAAATCGACTTGCCCGCCAAACTGAATAAAGAAAACGCAATTATTTTCACCGAAATTTCATATTTTAATACTCTTTGAATGACTTCTTCTCATTAAACTCGCTATAATATGCGGCTTTATACCGTTCTAATTTTAAAGTGACTTTTTAAAAGTTATCAAAGGGCAATTCGCATGTCAGTTCAACAAAAGCAGGTCGATTTACGTCGTACTTTTGCCATTATCTCTCACCCCGATGCAGGTAAAACCACCATCACCGAAAAGGTACTTTTGTTTGGTCAAGCCTTACAAAGAGCCGGTACGGTAAAAGGTAAAAAATCTGGCCAACACGCAAAATCTGATTGGATGGAAATGGAGAAAGAGCGTGGTATCTCAATTACTACCTCGGTAATGCAATTTCCTTACAATGACTGTTTAGTTAATTTACTTGATACCCCTGGTCATGAAGATTTCTCAGAAGATACCTATCGTACGCTTACCGCTGTTGACTCTTGTTTGATGGTGATTGACGTTGCCAAGGGTGTTGAAGCACGAACAGTTAAATTAATGGAAGTAACGCGTCTTCGCGACACGCCAATTATTACCTTCATGAACAAAATGGATCGCGATGTACGTGATCCTATGGAAGTTATGGATGAAGTTGAAGAAGTCTTAAAAATAAAATGTGCTGCTATTACTTGGCCAATTGGCATGGGTAAAGAATTTAAAGGTATTTACAATATTCTTGAAGATGAAATTGTGTTGTATCAATCAGGCTTAGGTCACATGATTCAAGAAGAGCGCATCATTAAAGGTCTTCACAACCCAGAGCTTGATAAAGTTATTGGTAATTACGCTGAAGATTTACGCGAAGAATTAGAGCTCGTTGCCGGCGCTTCTCATGAGTTTAATTTGGAAGAATTTTTAGCTGGTGACTTAACGCCAGTATTTTTTGGTACGGCATTAGGTAACTTTGGTGTAGATCACATGCTTGATGGTTTAACTAAATGGGCACCTAAACCCTTACCTCGTAAAACAGATTTACGTACCGTCGTCGCAGAAGAAGAAAAATTTTCTGGCTTTGTTTTTAAAATTCAAGCCAACATGGACCCGAAACATCGTGACCGTATCGCATTCATGCGTATTTGCTCTGGCAAGTATGAAAAAGGCATGAAAATGAAACAAGTACGACTCGGTAAAGATGTCAAAATTGCCGATGCTGTTACCTTTATGGCGGGTGATCGTGCAAACGTTGAAGAAGCTTTCGCTGGTGATATTATAGGTTTGCACAACCACGGTAGCATTCAAATAGGTGATACGTTTACCGCCGGTGAAATGATGAAGTTTAGCGGTATTCCTAATTTCGCACCAGAAATGTTCCGTCGTATTCGTCTGCGCGATCCGCTAAAAGCAAAACAATTGCAAAAAGGGTTGATTCAGTTATCAGAAGAAGGTGCAGTACAAGTATTTAGGCCTTTCATTAACAACGACATGATTGTTGGTGCTGTGGGTGTTTTGCAGTTTGAAGTTGTTGTGCAACGCTTGAAAACAGAATATAAAGTAGATGCCATCTATGAGGCTATTAGTGTTGCTACTGCGCGCTGGTGTACTTGTGATGATGAACGTACTTTAGAGCAGTTTAAAAAGAAATCAGGGGATAATTTAGCCCTTGATGGGGGTGATAACTTAACCTATATAGCACCAACGATGGTTAATTTATCATTAGCGCAAGAGCGTAATCCAGACATACAGTTCCACTCTACACGTGAACACTAGTTTGGTGTCGTATATAACGTTCTAGCTGCGTTACTTGATTATTTTTATGCGGTCACTTAGTGTACTAAGCTCCTTTATAAAAAGAACCAAGTGCCTTGCTATAACGCTATTTACTTAACCAAACACGATAAAAATTAAAACTTATCTATGGTAATAAATCAAAGATAAAAGAAGAATTAACATTTACTCTGCGGCACAGCTATTTTTCCAAAAGCTCCAAGCCATTGAAAGAGTGATTGAGAGCAATAAAAGCGATTTTCATAAGCATGGATGCTTATGCGAAGCCCCATGGATGGGTTTACGCGTATCGCTTGTTTGCCTCAGTTACTCTTAAATTAGCAGGCTCAAACCAGTAAAAGAATGAGATAACGATGAACATTAAACAAATATTATCAGAAAAAGTAAGTGCGGCTATGGTTGCCGCGGGTTTACCTGAAGGAACTAACCCTGCAATTAGCTTATCTAATCGTCCTCAATTTGGTGATTATCAAGCCAATGGTGTTATGGGCGCAGCGAAAAAACTAAAAACGAATCCACGCGAATTAGCAACCAAGGTTGTTGCCGAACTAGATCTAAGCGGTATTGCTAGCAAAATTGAACTTGCTGGCCCTGGTTTTATTAATATTCATTTAGATGAAAATTGGTTAGCAACGCAACTAAACAAAGTTGCTCAAGATGACCACATTGGCGTAACACAACGTGGTGTTAATCAAGGCGATACTAACGTTTCTGATAAACAACAAACTGTCGTTGTTGATTATTCAGCACCTAACCTTGCCAAAGAAATGCATGTTGGTCACTTACGTTCAACCATTATTGGTGACGCTGTTGTACGCGCATTAGAGTTTCGTGGTGACAAAGTTATTCGTCAAAATCACATGGGTGATTGGGGCACACAGTTTGGTATGTTAATCGCACATTTAAGCGATAAACTTGCCAGTAATGAGATAGCTGAAACCGCATTAAGTGACTTAGAAAATTTTTATCGTGAAGCAAAAGTACGTTTTGACAATGAAGACGGTTTTGCCGATAGAGCCCGTGCTGATGTAGTTAAATTACAAAGTGGTGATGAAGAATCGGCCAAATTATGGCAACAGTTTATTGATATTTCAATCACGCACAGTGAGGAGATTTACGCTAAGTTAAATGTTTCATTAAAACGTGGCGATATAATGGGCGAAAGCGCTTATAACGACGATTTACCTGCCGTGATTGATGAGCTAATGGCGAAAGAAATAGCGGTAGAAAGCCAAGGTGCTAAAGTTGTTTTTATTAACGAAATGGCAAACAAAGATGGCGAGCCTTCAGTGTTTATTGTACAAAAATCAGGTGGCGGTTTCTTATATGCTACGACTGATTTATCAGCCTGTCGCTACCGAAGTGGTAAGTTAGCCGCTGATCGCATTATTATTTTTACTGATGCGCGTCAAGGGCTTCACTTTAAACAAGTTGAAATTGTTGCACGTAAAGCAGGCTTCTTACCTGAAAGTGTCGGTTATCAACATTGCCCCTTTGGTATGATGATGGGTGATGATGGCACACCATTTAAAACCCGAACTGGTGGCACTATTAAGTTAGCCGAATTACTTGATGAAGCGGTTGTTCGTGCTGCTGCGTTAATCAAAGAGAAAAACCCTGAGATTACGGATAGTGATTTAACGACTATTTCAGAAAAAGTAGGTATTGGCGCGGTTAAATTTGCCGA
>JAWSUX010000044.1:0-13152 GCA_033852215.1 Colwellia sp.
CTTCTTTTGGTGTAACAAACCAATGAGCCTTGCGTTTTCCTGTGTTTATATCCCAAACACTGACTTTACGTGTAGCAGCACCTGTGACTAAAGTTTTACCATCTTCTGAAAAAGCTACCGTACTAAACACTTCATGACGTTTAGTTCCTTGTAACTTGCTGATTAATTTTCCTGTTTTTAAATCCCATATATGTGCTGCTTTCATGCTATCGGCAGTAAAAACATAACGACCACTGGCATCTAATGCGACTTTGGATACGCGAGAGCTGTGATTAAATTGATAAATAACTTGTCCTGATACCGTATCCCAAACATAAGCGATGAAATCGTTGCCACCAGATATGGCAACTCGACCATTAGGCAGCATATCTACACTGTTAATTTTTTCCTTGTGACCTAAAAACTCTAAACGTCTGCCAGTATCTACATCGACATGTACTACTGTGCCATTGCTCTTTGCGATAAGTATATACTTACCATTATTTGCGATGGCTATATCTCGAATAGTTGACTCTCGTACTTTCCAATAGCCCTCCGATTCACCTGTTGATAGATTCC
Source organism: Colwellia sp. (assembly GCA_033852215.1). Lineage (GTDB taxonomy): Bacteria > Pseudomonadota > Gammaproteobacteria > Enterobacterales > Alteromonadaceae > Colwellia. The sequence continues at coordinate 559 of JAWSUX010000044.1, forward strand.
AAAGGGCAAAATTCTCACGGTTAGCGGTAACAACATGGCTTGAATTATCACTAATATCGATAGAAAGTACTAAATTATCACTCGTTTTTTGCTCTTGTGACCAATTATATATTCGTTGATTTTTACTTAAATCCCATACGCTCAAACCATGATGAATAGATGAAATAACACTTAGCTTTGCATCATTAGAAAGTGCACCCGCATAAGCGCCTTCTACAGACTGCTGCCACCGAAGCAAAGGTTTTTGTGTTACCGGCTGACAAGCGGTTAATGTTGTGGTTATTAACAGCATAATTAGCGATGTTTTAAACGAAAGTAATGCCTGGTTACATTTAAACAATATATTAAGCCTTTTTTATCTGGGCGTTTATCGTTAGTATAAGATCTTTTTTTAAATTGTTTAATGTTTTATAGTGTTGCGTTAAATAAATTAGACATAATGCATTGGGGAAGTCTCCAATTGTTGAATATAAACGGAGAAATAAATGAAATTTTTAAAACCTACCTTAGTTGCACTTGCCTTAGTTGCGGTTGTTGGTTGTCAAGAAGAAGCAGTGAAAGAAGATGTTGTTAAAGCGCCGGTACTAGAAACTGAAATTCAAAAGCAAGCCTATGGTTTAGGCGCATCAATTGGTATGTACATGCAACGTAATCTTGAAGAGCATGACAAACTAGGTTTAAACTTAGACAAAGCGCTTATTGTTCAAGGTTTTGTTGATAGCATTGAAAATAAAGCATTAATAGAAAAAGAAGAAATCCAAGCATTATTAACTAATTTAGATGCAACGATGAAAGAAAAACAGCAAGCAAAAACTTTAGTTGATGCAGAAGCAAGTAAAGCTGAAGGTGTTAAGTTTTTAGCAGACAATGCTACAAAAGAAGGCGTACAAATAACTGAATCTGGTATTCAGTATGTTGTTATGTCAGCTGGCGAAGGTGATAAGCCTGCTGCAGAAGACACTGTTACAGTGCACTATAAAGGTACTTTCTTAAATGGTGAAACTTTTGATAGCTCTTACGAACGTGGTGAGCCTGCTGTATTCCCACTTAACCGTGTTATTAAAGGTTGGACTGAAGGTGTACAATTAATGCCTGTTGGCGCTAAGTACAAGTTCACTATCCCATCAGATTTAGCTTATGGACCAAATGGCAACCCGCCACGTATTCCAGGTCACTCAGTGTTAGAATTTGAAATTGAATTACTTGAAATACAAAAAGCGGAGCCAGCATCAGAAGTTGTTGAGCAAGCTGCCGAAAAATAAAAACTCAAGTCAAAGTTTTTAAGTTTACTATGTAAACGAAAAGTAAAAGCCACCCGTAATAACTTGCTGGTGGCTTTTGTGTTAATATTACCCGATGAAAAAACTCCTTATTATTGGCTATGTTTGGCCAGAGCCTAACTCCTCAGCGGCAGGCAGCCGTATGATGCAGTTAATCGCTTTTTTCCAGTGGCAAAATTACCAAGTGACTTTTGCTAGTCCTGCACAGTTAAGTGACCATATGGTCGATTTAGCCGCGTTAAATATTACGGTCAGTGAAATACAACTCAATTGCACTAGTTTTGATGAATTTGTCTTTGAGCTACAACCTAATGTAGTCATGTTTGACCGTTTTATGATGGAAGAGCAATTTGGCTGGCGTGTTAATGAGCAATGCCCACAAGCACTACGATTATTAGATACCGAAGATTTATTTTGTTTACGCCACGCACGTCATCAGGCCTATAAGCAAAATAGAGTTATGCAAAATGCTGATTTACTCTGTTCTGATTTAGCACAACGTGAAATAGCCGCAATATTTCGCTGCGATTTAACCTTAATGATCTCACAATATGAGATAACCTTATTACAGGAGTTATTTAACGTTGATGCTAATTTACTGCATTATTGTCCCTTTATGTTCAATACGGCACAGCTCACGCAAGTAAACCCAACATATCAACAACGTCGTGATTTTATGGTTATTGGCAACTTTCGCCATGCGCCTAACTGGGATGCCGTTTTGTGGTTAAAGCAAAAAATATGGCCGCTTATTCACCAACAATTACCGTATGTTAACTTAAATGTTTATGGTGCTTATCCACCCCCTAAAGCAACGGATTTACATGATGAAAAATCAGGTTTCTTAGTTAAAGGTTGGGTTGACGATGCTTTTTTTGCCATGCAATCAGCGAAAGTTTGTTTAGCACCGCTTCGTTTTGGTGCTGGCATCAAAGGTAAATTAGCCGAAGCTATGGTTTGTTCTACGCCATCAGTGACAACTGATATTGGTGCGGAAAGTATGCAAACTGATTTAGGTTGGGCGGGTTTTATTACTAATAATGCAGAAGATATTGCTAATGCTGCGGTACAACTTTATCAAAACGAAGAGCTTTGGCAAAAAAGCAGTAATTTAGGGCAAAAAAACGCAACTATTTTGTATCAACAAGACAGCGCTTTTTCTCAACTTGAGGGACGTTTAACATTATTACTTTCTCACTTAACTGAACACAGGCAAGCTAATTTTATTGGCAGTATGCTTAATCACCATCACCATAAAAGTACGAAGTATATGGCACAGTGGATTGCAGCTAAAAATAAGCTATTAAAATCAACAGCTAAACTAAACGATAAATAAGCCTCAACAGTAAAGTCAATGTTCGTTTGTGCACAGATTACAGGTTTATTTAGTCGATAAAAATTTGCATTTCATCACCAATTTTTTTGCGCATATCCATCAACTTTACTGCTGAGGCATGCTGCTTTTTATCTGCCGCTGTTTCAGGTTGCCATTGCGGTACACGTTCTGATTGCCCGTTTTGATCAACCGCTACCATGATTACAATGCAGTGTGTAGTTAAGCGACGGTTAAGTGATTTAGGATCGCAAGCGTTAACTTCTAAAGCAATGTGCATAGATGAATTTCCGGTGTAAATAACCTTTGCTTCTACCTCAACTAAACTGCCAACATGAATAGGAGCAACGAAGCGGATGCCACCAGCATAGGCAGTAACGCAGTAGCGACCACTCCAGCCTGCAGCACAAGCATAAGCAGCTAAATCTATCCATTTCATTACAGCACCGCCGTGGACTTTTCCTCCGAAATTAACATCTTGGGGCTCAGCTAGAAATCTAAGGGTAATATCGCGTTGAGGTTTATTCATGGTTGGACTCTTATATATTGGTATTCGATAATGCAGGTTCCATTCATTATAAACGATTTTCAACTTGTAAAATCGTTTATTTAATTTAGGTAGTGTTTTAACCATGCATATTACTTTGATGCTGAAAATTGTAAATTATTTGGTTAGTTTATGACGTCGTAAAGTAAGATATTATTTTCGATAAAGGAAATAAAAAAGCCTTTCTCAAAGAGAAAGGCCTGAAATGCTCGCATTATGGTCTTGTTGACAAGATTCTTATTATTTATTTAACGTTCTTTTATTATTTTTTTTCTGAGCGCAGACATTTTATAGCAAAGCATTTTTTACCATGCAACAACTTTAATAGAGCATAAACTCGACGATATTTTTCGTAGATAAGAGGTCAAACAAGTTGCCTTATCTAAGTTATTGATTCAAAATTGTTTGCAAAAATGCAAGTGTTAACCCTTAGTTAAAAAAAATAAATTTAAATTAACATTTTTTTTATAAGAAATTATTTTGTTTATTTTATTGATACAAATAATGTTATTAATTGAGTTGATTTGGCGCATGGATCAAATACTTTGTCGATGCTAAACTGTTCGCAGTTAATTGTCTTGGTTGTATTCAAAGACAATACATAATTTTAAGATAACTATTTATAAAAGCTTAGAGGAATTCTTGGTGACAGAATTAAAAAATGACAACTATTTACGTGCGTTATTAAAACAGCCAGTTGACTACACGCCAGTGTGGATGATGCGTCAAGCAGGCCGTTATTTACCTGAATATCGTGAAGTACGCAAAGAAGCTGGTGATTTCATGTCAGTATGCAAAAATGCTGAACTTGCTTGCGAAGTGACTATTCAACCTTTACGTCGTTTTCCTCTTGATGCCGCCATTTTATTTAGTGATATTTTAACTATTCCTGATGCGATGGGATTAGGTTTGTATTTTGAAACAGGCGAAGGGCCGAAATTTACTAATCCTATTACGTGTAAAGCGGATGTTGATAAAATAGCAGTGCCTGATCCAGAAGATGAATTGGGTTATGTAATGAATGCAGTACGTACTATTCGAAAAGAGTTAAAGGGCGAAGTGCCATTAATCGGTTTTTCAGGTAGTCCGTGGACATTAGCTACCTACATGTTAGAAGGCGGCAGCTCTAAAGCGTTTACAAAAATTAAAAAAATGATGTTTTCTGAACCACAGACCTTACACTTATTGCTTGATAAGTTAGCTGATTCAGTTATTAGTTATTTGAATGCTCAAATTGCTGCGGGTGCACAATCGGTCATGGTTTTTGATACATGGGGAGGGGTATTATCACCACGTGATTATAAAGACTTTTCATTACAATACATGGCGAAAATAGTTGACGGCTTAACACGTCATAATGAAGGTCGCCAAGTTCCCGTTACTTTGTTCACCAAAAATGGTGGCATGTGGTTAGAATCAATCGCGGCAACGGGTTGTGACGCGGTAGGTTTAGATTGGACTATCGATATTGAAAATGCTAAAGCGCGTGTAGGTGATAAAGTTGCCTTACAAGGCAATATGGACCCGTCAATGTTATATGCGCCATTACCGCGTATTGAAGAAGAAGTATCAAAAATATTAACCGGTTTTGGTCATGGTGGAACAGGTCATGTATTTAACTTAGGTCACGGTATTCATCCTGATGTTGATCCCGCACATGCCAGTCACTTCATTGAATCAGTACATCGCTTGAGTAAGCCATTTCACCTATAAAGAAACCTTTTTAGGGTAAATCATAGTTATTTAATAAAGCCGTTGCCTTTTTGTGCAACGGCTTTTTTATTTGTTAATTTAAGGCAGGTGCAGGTCAATAGTCTGCCTATTGTTAAGTACACCTATTGCAGAAGTGAGCTTTATTATTGTTATATAAGTGTTACTGAGTTGAGCTGTTGTTAGGTTGTATTGCTCATTACTTCAGGTCTAATTATAGGCAAATCTTTCATTACTGCACCAAAGAAAGGCGTCAATAGTATTTGTGACAAATGGTTGTTTTATAATCGTCTGTAACTTGTTTTCTTTTCCTTAATTTTTATTAATATTTTTTGCTTTTTCAGTGAGTTTTCTGTTGTTTTTTTGTTCTAGGTCAAGCCATTGGTGGGTTTATTAGCCCCTTAAGGTATTTGTATTTATCTGGCACTGACTTTGCTCTTATCTAATTTCACTCATTATACAATGGATAATCACGAGGAAAATTATGGCTTATATCGAACCCAGTGAATTTGTTACCAAGATGGTAGACTCAGGAGAGTCTAAAGTTTATATGTCTAAAAAAGACACCCTTATTAGATCATTTATGGCAGGAGCTATCCTTTCTCTAGCGGCCATTTTTGCTATCACCGTTACGATAAAAACAGGCTCTGCTTTAACGGGGGCAATACTTTTCCCGGTTGGCTTTATCATGTTATACCTGATGAAGTTTGACTTGCTAACGGGCGTTTTTACTTTAGTGCCATTAGCACTGTTAGATAAAAGGCCGGGGGTTACGATAAATCAAGTATTTAGAAATTGGGGGCTAGTATTTATTGGTAACTTTGCAGGAGCATTAGTGGTTGCCTTTTTTATGTCGTTTATTTTAACTTATGGTTATAGTGTTGATGGTGGTGCTATTGCAGAAAAAGTAGGCAGTATTGGGGAGTCTCGTACCTTAGGTTATAAAGAGCATGGCCTATCAGGTTGGTTGACCATTTTTATTCGCGGTATGTTATGCAACTGGATGGTATCGATGGGGGTAGTAGGCGCTATGATTTCAACTTCTGCCGGTAGTAAGATGATGGCGATGTGGATGCCTATTATGTTGTTTTTCTTTATGGGTTTTGAGCATTCTATTGTGAATATGTTTTTATTCCCATTTTCTATAATTATGGGTGGAGAATTCACTGTTCTAGACTACTTATTATGGAACGAAATACCAACAGCCTTAGGTAACTTTGTTGGTGGCTTCTTATTAGTCGGTTTACCTTTATATTATACCCATGTCAGAACAAGCCCTGAGCGTAAATTAGCTTAGACATAACTTTAATTACTTAGGTCTCCAGTCAAGTTTTGTAGACTAGGCTTGACTGGATATTTTTTATAATGAGCAAAAAATTAACTGTTTCAATAGGTCAAGCTAGTAGCCGTGGACGTAAGAAAATCAATCAAGATTTTTATGGTGCTTATATACCTAAAGAGCCTTTACTTTCCTCTAAAGGAATTGCCGTAGCCATTGCTGACGGTATAAGTAGTAGTGACGTTAGCCAAATAGCAAGTGAAACAGCTGTTGCAGGTTTTTTGCAAGACTATTATTGTACTTCTGATGCTTGGTCAGTAAAAACGGCAGCTCACAAAGTACTACAAGCAACTAACTCTTGGCTATTCTCTCAAACAAAAAGTAGCCCTCATCGTTTTAATAAAGATAAAGGCTATATATGCACTTTTAGTTGTGTTGTTTTTAAAGGCACAGATGCACACATTTTTCATAGTGGCGACTCACGCATTTATAGAGTTGTACAAGATTGCTTGGAGCAACTAACCAATGATCATCGACGAGTAGTTTCTGAACAGACTAGCTATTTAAGTCGCGCTTTAGGTATCAACGATTCTCTTGATTTAGACTATAAAACCTTGAAAGTTGAACAAGGTGATATATTCATTCTGACAACTGATGGTATTTATGAATATCTCCCTTCACTTTCAATGCTTGAAATAATTGCTAAAAATGAAGATAACTTGGATGTTGCCGCAAAAGCTATTGTTGAGCAAGCTTATCAATCAGGCAGCCATGATAATTTAACTATTCAAATTATTCGTATTGATAGCTTACCAGAGCTAAAATTGAATGAAGTTCAACAACAAATATCAACCTTGTTATTACCACCCAAGTTAGCGCCACGAATGAGTTTGGATGGTTATGATATTATTCGAAATATTTATATTAGCAGCAGGAGTCACGTATTTCTTGCACTGGATAGTGAAACTAAACAACAGGTAGTTATTAAAACACCTTCAACGGAAATGAGAGAAAACGCAGAATACTTAGAAAATTTTCTGATGGAAGACTGGATTGCTAAGCGTATTGATAATGTCCATGTTTTGAAATATTATCAACCTACTCGAAAACAAAACTATCTTTATACGGTAACTGAGTATATTGAAGGGCAGACGCTTGCTCAGTGGATTATTGATAACCCGAAACCAACGGTGACTATGGTTAGAGATATTATTGAACAAATAGCTAAAGGTTTACAGGCATTTCATCGCCAAGAAATGGTTCATCAAGACTTACGTCCTAATAATATTATGATAGACAAAACAGGAACCGTTAAAATCATTGATTTTGGCTCAACTAAAGTGGCTGGAATTTCAGAGATAGTTGACAATAATCAGGATAATGCAGGTACGGCACAATTCACCGCTCCTGAATATTTTTTAGGTCAACAAGGAACTAGGCAGTCTGACATATTTTCTTTAGGGGTTATTACTTACTATATGTTGTCAGGGAAATTACCTTACGGTACTAATGTTTTTAAAGTAAAGAGTAAATCAGCTCAACGAAAATTGATTTACCGTAATATGTTTAGTGATAAGCAACACTGTCCACATTGGATTGAAGAAACAGTTAAAAAAGCGGTCCATGTTGATCTACTCAAAAGATATCAGGAAATTTCTGAGTTTATTTTTGACTTACGTCGTCCCAATAAAGAGTATATTAATAAAACTCGCGCGCCATTACTTGAAAGAGAGCCGGTATTGTTTTGGCAATGTACGTCAATAATATTATTAATTATTATTCTTTTTCAAAGTGCTTATTAATTCGTCAAAAAAGAACGGGTTAATAAGCTATTTTTTGGCTAAGAACATGGTACTTTAAATTTAGTCTTCATCTATTTCATAAGCACTAAAGTCGGTAACACCTTTAGCTTCTAACAAGCGGCGCACACTTATAGGTAGTTTTTCATTGTTATCTTTGGCTAAATCTTCATCATCTGGCAATGGCTGCCCTGTAAATGCATGTAAAAATGCTTCACACAATAATTCGCTATTCGTTGCATGACGTAAGTTGTTTACTTGTCGTCTTGTGCGTTCATCTGTTAATACTTTTAATACCCTTAGAGGAATTGATACGGTAATTTTCTTTACTTGTTCACTTTTTTTACCGTGTTCGGCATAGGGATTTATATACTCTTCATTCCACTGGGCCATGGATATTCCTCTGTTTTTTAAACGTATCACACACTATATATATAATAGATTTTACCTGTTGCAAAAAACCAGTCAAGTAGAAGTTTAGATGTCTAAAAGTTCTTGACCAAAATGTTGAAAATGTTTAGAGTTATAGACGTCCAAACATCTAAAAAAAAGTGTTTGCTCTTTTCCAAAAAATAAACAAAAAATCAAAAAAAGTTAAACTGTTATTTGAATGATCATCTGAATAGATAGCTAAAAACGGAGAACAATAATGTCGAATACTGATATAAATAATATCACTACCTTAGCTGTAAGAGCAGGTATTAATACCGATAAGCATCACGGTGCTGTTGTTGCTCCTATTCATTTATCAAGTACATACTCGTTAAAAGGTTTTAATGACAAACGTCAATTTGATTATTCTCGTACAGGTAACCCAACACGAGCAACCTTTGGTCAAGCAATCGCTGATTTAGAGCAGGGGTGTGTAGGCATAGTTACTGGCACGGGCATGGCTGCAGTACATTTAATTTGTCAATTATTATCTACCGAAGACTTAGTTGTCATTCCACACGATTGTTACGGTGGTAGCTTTCGCTTGTTTACTCATTTAGCAAAACGCGGTCAGTTTAAACTTATTGTGATTGATCAAAATGATCAAAGCGCCTTAGCAGACGCCTTAGCGCAAAAGCCTAAATTAGTTTTATTAGAAAGCCCTAGCAATCCGTTATTACGTTTAGTTGATATCGAAGAGGTCACCAAAGCTTGTCATGCTGTAGGTGCGTTAGTTGCTGTTGATAACACCTTTTTGTCTCCAGCATTACAGCAACCACTGCTTTTAGGTGCAGATATCGTTTTTCATTCAACGACAAAATACATTAATGGTCATAGCGATGTTGTTGGTGGTGTTTTAGTAACTAAAGAACAAGAGTTAGGTGAAACGCTTGCGTGGTGGGCAAATTGCATTGGCATTACAGGTAGTGCTTTTGATAGTTTTTTAGCATTACGTGGTTTAAAAACGTTGCCTGTGCGAATAAAGCAACACCAAGAAAATGCAGCACAAGTAGCTACTTTTTTGAAAGATCACCCTGCGATTGAAGCGGTATATTATCCAGGGTTTATTGATCATATTGGTCATGATATTGCTAAAAAACAACAAGCGGGTTTTGGGGCAATGTTAAGCTTTGAGGTCAAAGGTGGTGTTGAGGCGGTGAAAAAACTGTTTGATCACTTAGAGTTTTTTACTTTGGCTCAATCTTTGGGCGGCGTAGAAAGCTTGATTAGCCATCCATCAACCATGACTCATGCGGGAATGGAAATAGCGGCACAACTTGAAGCAGGCATTACCCAGTCATTAGTACGTATTTCGGTTGGCATTGAAGATGTTAATGATATTATAGCTGATTTAGCGCACGGCTTAACACAGAGTCAATTATAAAAAATATCGTTACGTTTTGACCTTTATTTTATCATTTAGCAAAATGCCTAATGGTAAATAAATGTTTTTTAGAGCATAAATACCAACAACCCTTTGCCATGCGTAGGGCATTATTTTGCAAAAGTGCTAGTGACCAAGCGTTGATATTCTTCATGAAAAGTAATAGTGACTAAGCAAACTATTGCTTTTCATTGTGTTTACTTTCATTATGACAGTCTATTTATATTTTAGTTATTAAAGACGTATATGGCTCTTGATTCTCCGCATCAAACTTATTTTACTCGTCAAGTGCAACGCTTGTTAGATAGAATTTATGGCCATAGTGCCGTTAAAGATTCCTTGCTTGACCGCGCAATTAATTACTTTGAAAACGAAGAGTTTAAAGCGTCTACTGAAAATTTAACCGAAGATGAAGAACGTTTACATAAACTGGAATGTAATGAGCGTCATGCCAGTTTGTCAGCTATTTGTTTTGAAATTATTGAGCTATCAGAAGGCGAAAACTTTACCGAAACGAATCGAAAATCAGCACAACTACTCGGAACTATCCAATTACTCTGTTATACCGAAGGCAAAAATATTGCGGCTCATAACGAAAAATGTAAGTCTTTATATAAAGCTATTTTAGCTTTGCGCCTATTAGATAGGTTAATTATTGATGGGCAAATTGTAGAGCCTTATATTTTAAAGTACTTAAATGAGAATTCAGGTGAAGCATTTCTTGATTTTACTAACCAAGATGCCGATGCTGCCCAACGTTTTATCATGCAAATAAAAATGCCTATAGTAATGGCGGCATTGCTGCAAGATATAGGGAATTATCACCCCGCAGCACAAAAAATCATTTGTGGTAGTGATGGTAAGCTAAGTCCTTTTCGTACGTTAGCGTTAGAGCAAAGAAAAGAGCTTTTACAGATAAACTATAGGCAAACAATAAAGTATTTAACCGACGCCTTAGGTAGTCCTGTTTTTGTTGGTAATAGTAAAGCTGAACGAGAAGTTTTTTATGGCGAAGAGCATGAAAAACGAAAATTTGTTAATGTGTTGCTTAAATCGAGCGTGAGCCCTAAAAAAAGTATTGGCAATATATTAAAAGTGCCACAAATTTATGTTTCTATTATTTTATCGACCAAAACAAGCTATAACTACAAATTACTACCCCAGGTTTTTCAGGTACTAAATAAAAATGCAGAGCTTGGTTCATGTTCACAAAGTGTTGTTGATTCTTTGTATAAAATCACGGGCATGTTTCCTCAAGGCTTTGGCGCTGTTTATATAGCCGTAGGGGAGTTTGGTGAGCAGAGTGATTGTTATGAATATGGAATAGTTAACGGTTTATATCCAGCTAATCCTCAAGAGCCAATATGCCGCATGGTTACGCGGAAACTTACCTTTATCGGTTTTGGTCATGACATTATTATCAAAAAAAATTGTAATCTATATTTTGCTCAAACAGCTAAAAAATTAGCTACATTAAGTAAAGAGCGCCTTAATGAAATATTAGATTTATTAAGCTCTAATGCTGAAGAGCGAAAAGAGCTCGATTTATTACCTCGTTGTTGGCACGCCAAAGAATATTTTTCGCTAAAAGCAAATCAAAAATTATGGAATAAAATTGAGTGAGATACCACTCTCATGATGAATATGGCAAAAATTAATAATTCCTAACGATAATAATTGTTTTGTACTAAACTAATAATTTATTACTGAGCAAATATTCATCACATAATGTCTAGGTTGAAAATAGAATGACGGGTATGGACACAACATGGTAAGTAAGTTTTAGGAGATATTTTATTTTATTCTTGATCACAATCAATAGTGATGTTTTAAGGATGTTAACGTGTCTAAACAAGTTCTTAAGAAAATTCCTAATTTCAATGCCTACGAAATTATCAATCGCTTTACGCTCTTTGACGATTTAGCGCCTGAAGACAAACGACTCATTTCAAATAACCTAAATATATTTTATTTTATTCCTGATCAAGATGAATTTATTGTTGAAGGTGATATTGAAGATTGTTTTTATTTATTACTCAGTGGTAACGCACGAGTAAAACATCAACGCACTAACTATGATGAATTAAAAGCGGGTGATATTGTTGGCATCAATGGTTTTATTCGTGATAAACCTCGTACCGATTCTGTTGTGGCAACAAGTGATATATTGGCAATAAAATACAGTCGCTTTCAATTTAAAAAGCTGCCTGCTCATGTTAAAGCAATGATTAAAGATCACATGTTAGAAGAGCTTGCCAAACGTATTGACCGACTCAACTTAGAGTTTCATGCTGCTTAAGTAAAGGCTTTTTCATTTTTTTAATCACAGTATCTAAAATTTAAGTGGCGATCCTTACAGTGTTAAAAATTCAATTTCTCGATCAGCAGGTTTATCGACCTAAAAATGTTATTGAGATTAAAAGCGAGGAGATTACCTCGCCATATTTTATGCCTCAACAATAGCGTTTCTTTATTTAAATTACAGCGGTAATTCTACAACCTCACCTCACGTTTTGGCTAAAACTACATATGTTTTTACTTCATTGTAAAAAGCAAATAAATGTAATATTATCAACGGCAACTTATTTTATTAAAGGGATTTTAACCTTGAAAACTAGAAACTTATGTTCACTCTTTTGCGTTATACTTTTAAGCGCTTGTGGTAGTGACAGTGCAACGACAGAAGAAGAAACTCAGTCAGCACCAAAAGAAACAGTAGCCATAACCCAAGAAGCCGCTCCAACAACCCCATACGACTCATCGCTGACTATAAACACGGCAGCAGGTCAAGTTCAAGGCATAAACGATAACTATGACACCTATAGCTTCA
>JAWSUX010000045.1:0-13646 GCA_033852215.1 Colwellia sp.
CTCAATCGTATCGCCATCAGCTATATACAGTGTGCCAACACCTGCTGCCGCTAAATATAAACTCGCGGGATTACCTAAACCACCAACACCTAGAATTAATACTTTGGCATTGCGCAACGCTATTTGCCCTTGCTGGCCAATTTTATCTAACATGATTTGACGAGAATATTTGAGCTGCTCTTGTTTGGTTAACACGATTTTCCTGCTTTATTGTTGGTTATAAAGATTAGTGTATAAAAGTACGAACAGCACTGGCTTTACATTGTAAATAAACGCGCTGCTTTATTTGTAAGGCGAGCTTTTGCTGTGAGAAAGCACTGATAGTAACAAAAAATGGCTGTTCGCCACAATGTACCGTGAGCAATACTTGGTTTTGTTGTGTTTCTATTTGGCTAATTGTGCCAATAAAATGATTGACGATAGAGCTATTGCTTGGCTCAGTTAAACAAATACTCAGCTCGCTGGCGAGAATAAAACAACGTATAAGTGGTTGTGATACATGGGTTGGTTGCTCGACAGAATTTTTCTCAACAGAGTCGCACTCATTAGAAATATGCTCACAAGGTATAAATAATTCTTGTTGATCATTCAATGCTAATACAGCTAAACCATGACCATTATCACGGTTTTTAATAGGTAAAGACAAACTCGTTTGCTGGTGTATTAATGCGTTATTAGCACTGTTTAATTGATGAATTACTTGATGAATATTGCCATGGCTTAATACGCGGCCTTGCTCAAGCACTAATATTTGGTCACACACTTGCTGTAATTCATCGAGGGAGTGACTGACATAAAAAATTGGCATGTTGAGCTGTTTTTGAATGGTTAAAATTAACTGTAGTAGTGTCTTTTTACTGTTTGTATCTAATGCACTTAAGGGTTCATCCAGTAATAATAATTTTGGCTCGGCAAGTATTGCTCGCGCTAAGGCAACTCTTTGCTGCTGACCACCCGAAAGCTCAGTGACTAGTTGATTTTCTATCGGTCGTAGTTGAGTCAATTGTAAAATGTCATTTAGTTTTAGTTTACTGTTTTTACAGCGCTTCACTGCAAACTTTAAATTTTCAAGTACTGTTAAATGAGGAAATAAACGTGAGTTTTGAAAAACTAATCCTACTTGTCGATCTTCTGCTTTAACAAAAATTTTATTGTCACTGTTTGTGATTACTTCTTTACCAAGACTAATTTCACCAGACAACTGTGTTTCAAGGCCAGCTATTGCACGTAATAAAGTCGACTTACCAGAGCCAGAATGACCATAAATACCTATAACCCCTTGTAAATCGAACTTCTCATTTAATGAAAAGTTGAAGTTAGCATAATTAACAGTAAAAGCTACATTGAGTGTGTCCATGTTAATTTTTACCACTTGGCAGGCTATTTTGCTGGTTTTTTATAGCTAATGGTTTTTTAGGTAAATTAAGTAAATAGACGCTTGCCAATAAAATCATCGAAGCGATTAATAAACTGATGGCAATAATATGGGCACGAGCGTAATCAAAGGCTTCAACATGATCAAACAGCGCAATGGATAATACCCGCGTTTCGCCAGGAATATTACCGCCTATCATTAAAATAATGCCAAATTCGCCCACTGTATGAGCAAAACCAAGGCTTGCTGCGGTAATAAAACTTGCTTTAGTTAAGGGCAGCACAATAGAGAAAAATCGGTCGATAGGGCCTGCGCCAAGTAATGCTCCTGCTTCGAGTAACGAATTACCTAATTGCTCAAAAGCTTTTTGCAAAGGTTGTACAACAAAAGGCAATGAATATAAAACGGAGCCAATGACAATAGCGGAAAAACTAAAGGCCAATTGCTGGCCAGTTACTTGCTGCCACAGTTGCCCAGGTAAATGTTCTGGAGAAAAAGCGATTAATAAATAAAAGCCCAAAACTGTTGGCGGCAAAACTAAGGGCAGGGCAACAATCGCTTCGATAATTACTTTAAAACGACTGGTCATTTGCGCCAAAAACCAGGCTATTGGTGTGCCGATAATAAGTAGAATTACCGTGGTTAATGCGGCCATTTCTAAGGTGGTAATTAAGGCTTGTAGGTCGGCGTTTATCATTTTAATGCTCGCCATTTATAGCGTTGATATAACCGTAACTGGCAATAATTTTTTGTGTTTTGGCTAAACGCAGAAAGTCACTGAGTTGCTGTGCTTGTTGCTGGTTTTTACTGTGCTTAAGAATGACTAATTGCTGGTTAATAGGTAGATGGTGATCGCTAGGAATAATAACACCAGTTAAGTTGTTAAGTACTAACTGACTATTAGCCACAATACCTGCGTCTACTGATTTACTGCGTATTTGATTAAAGGTTTGACTAATATTGATGCCAGTAATTAACTTATTTTGATAATTTTTCCATAAATCTAGATGCTGCAGAGTTTCCTTCGCAGCTTTGCCATAAGGAGCAATGTTAGGGTTAGCGATAGCAAAACGTGTTGAGTCGTTTGTTAAGTTGTTTAGCTGTTTTAACGCAGTCAGCTTACCGTGAGAAAATAGTGCTAGTTGTCCTACCGCATAAGTTTTTCGGCTATCGGCTAAAATAAGGCCATCTCGTTCAAGTTGTTCAGGTCTGCGGCTGTCGGCACTTAAAAAAACATCAAAAGGCGCGCCGTGTTTAAGTTGTAAAAATATTGCGCCACTAGCACCGCTGATTAATTGTGTTTTGATGTTTGTTTGTTGATAAAAGTTAGGTATAAGCTTTTTCAGTACTGGAGTGAAATTGGCGGCGACGGCAATGCGCAATTTGTTTGGCTCAATAGCAAAACTTGCGTGAGTGAATAAGCCGAACAAAAGTATTGTCCACATAAAAACATATTTTAATAAAAGCGTTTTCAACAAAGCCGTCACTGAGTTAGCTCCATGTTTGTGCTTTGTTATTATCGCTATCTTTGGCGTCTAACCATTCTTCTTTAGTATTTTTGCCACTTGTCTTGGTATCTGTAGTAATACGTTCTTTTTTCCAAAAGGGCGCTTTTACTTTTAAATAATCCATAATGAATTCATTGGCAGCAAAAGCGTCGTGCCGATGTTTACTGGTTACGCCAACAAAAACAATTTGCTCACCAATATGTAGTTCACCAATGCGGTGGATCACTTTCACACGACCTATGTTCCAGCGCTCTCTTGCTTGAGTGATTATCTTAGCAAGGGCTTTTTCTGTCATGCCAGGGTAATGTTCTAAGGTTAAACTGCTAACACTATTACCATTGTTTTGATTTCGCACTCGACCCGTAAAAGTAACTACTGCGCCATCCGTCGCATTATCTTGTTCAAGTAAGGCAACTTCATCAGCGAGGCTAAAGTCCATACGTTGAATAGCTATCTCTGCTAGTGCGCTAGTTCTTGTATTTGTGCTTCTACTCATGTTGGCGCTCATGATTAACCACCTGTTACCGGAGGAAAAAAGGCAACTTCATCGCCTGCTATTACAGTATGTGAGCCGTCAACCATGTCGTGATTAACGGCAGCCAATAATGAACTATTATTTAATACTTGCTGCCATTGTGTGCTTTTATCACTTAACTGCTGCTTAACATCGGCAACGGTTTTAATATTCTCATTGCTGATGCTTAACTCGCTGCAATCTAATTGCTCACGTAATGCGGCAAAAAATACTACCTTGATCATAATTGTTCTCTTTACTTTGAATAGTATAAATCGTTATTTACTCGTGATTGGCTTGCCAATGTCCTGACTTGCCACCCTCTTTTGTTAGCACCTTAATACCAAAAATTTCCATGGCAGGATCAGCCGCTTTACACATATCAAACAAGGTTAAACACGCAACAGATACTGCGGTTAACGCTTCCATTTCTACGCCAGTTTGCCCTGTTAAGCGACATAAACTGTTCACTTGCACATAGCCATTTTCATCATCAAGGGTAAAGTCGACTTGTACTTTAGAAAGCATTAAAGGGTGGCATAGCGGTATTAAATCACTACATTTTTTTGCCGCTTGAATGCCCGCAATACGGGCGACAGCAAAAACATCGCCCTTTTTGTGCTTGCCTGTGGTGATTAACTCAAAGGTGGCGCGGTTCATTTTAATATAACCTTGCGCGGTTGCCGTACGAGAAGTCATCGCCTTTTCGGTTACATCAACCATATTGGCTTCACCTTGCTGATTTAAGTGACTTAGCTCTGGCGCTTTTTCAGGGGCATTGGTTGTCATTAGTTACGCGTCTCACATTCTTCAGCACTGATATTTAAGTGCGGGACAAAATTACAAGGTCTGTGGCTAGCATCTAGCTGCTCTTTAATCACTTTATCCCATGCGGTTTTACAGGCATTGGTTGAGCCGGGCACACAAAGTACGACGGTTTTATTGGCAATACCACCAAAAGCACGCGATTGTATCGTTGAGGTGCCAATTTCCATTAATGATACATGGCGAAATACTTCACCAAAGCCCTCAACTGCTTTATCAAATAAAGGGGTTAAAGCTTCAGGGGTATTATCACGGGCAGTAAAACCTGTGCCGCCAGTTGAAATGATGGCGTGAATGTTATCATCGGCAATCCACTGTGATACTTGCGCGCGTAGTTGATAGACATCATCAATAACAATCGCTTTATCCGCTAGCTTATGGCCCGCATTGGTTAAACGCTCAACTAACGCTTGGCCCGAGGTATCAGTTTCCTCAGTACGGGTATCTGAAACGGTTAATACCGCGATATTCAAAGGGATAAAAGTGTTGCCGCCGTGTGCTGACATAGGAGTTCCTTTACATTAAAAATGGTTGTAACACCACTAAGACTCATTGCATTAAGCCTTATTGGTATTATACTTTTTGCCGCTAATACGTATGGATATGTATTGTTATCCATACATTGAGCTTAAAACTGCTGTTGCGCTTTTTTCCACTCTTGTGGCGTATTACTATTAAATAAAATTTGCTTACTGCTGGCGTTATTCGCAAGGTTTATTGCTTGGTGCGGTACTTGTTTTAACAAGGCGCGAATCGAGGGGCCATTCTTTTCATTATTTTTTGCTGTATAACCTTTAAAAGCTTGTGCTAAAAACAGTTCAAGGTAAGCATTGTTTGGTAAATACAGCGGAATATTATGGGTTTTCCCCGATGCGTCGGCATAAAAAGTCGCTTTTTGACTGAACTCACCTTTAATGCGTAATTGTTCTACTGCGGACGCCGTCATTAAAGGTAAATCGACAGGCAGTATTAACAGTGCTTTAGGTTGTATTTGTGTCTTTAAACAATACTGTAATACAGAGTAAATTCCGCCAACGGGTCCTGCGCCTTTTACCAAGTCATGCACTTGGTGATTATCACCGCTGACCACAATATTATTAATGCCAGCGTTAGCCAGTAGTTGTTTGGAAAAATCCACCATAGATGGGCTATTATTAGCATTACCGCGTGGTAAAAGAGATTTGTCTTGCCCCATACGTGAAGACAAGCCTCCTGCTAGTACAACACCTAAAATGCTGTTATTTGAAATCGAGTCATTTGGAAAGTGAGTACCTAGACCATTCTCTGTAATATTAATCATTGCCTACCCCCCTAACATAGCTAAGTGTTTGGTGCCGCCAGTGAGCTTTTCATGGAGAAAGTGAGTCGCTTTTTTGTCACCCAGCAGTGATACTATTTGCCTTTGTAATGGAGCAAGATCATTACTTTGTAACTGTTCACGTAATGATAGCCCTTCTTCGCCAAATAAGCATAAATGTAACTTGCCGCTTGAGCTAATACGTAGACGATTACAACTGTCACAAAAGTTTTTTGAATAAGGCATGATTAGGCCAATACGACCTTGGTAATCAGGGTGATAAAATTCTTGTGCGGGCCCAGATGATTTATCTTGAATTACGGGTAACCAGCCATCAAGAATCAAATTTTGTTTGATGCGCGAACCTTGGACATGTTGTGCATCAAAAAAGTCTTGGTTATCGCCTGTTTGCATTAGTTCGATAAAGCGCAAAGTTACCGGAGTATCTTTGAGCCAATTGAGATAACTTTGAATATTTTTGCCACTGTATTCACGCATTAATACGGTATTGATTTTTACTTGTGGGCGACCATCAGCTAATGCCATGTCAACGCCTTTTAAAATAGTGTTAAGTTTGTCATGACCGGTAATTGCGTGGAATTGACGAGGGTCTAAGCTGTCAATACTGATATTAATGGCATCAATTCCAGCATCTAACCAATTTGGTAAATGCTCAGGCAGTTTAAAACCATTACTGGTTATTGCTACTTTTTTAATGCCAGGGGTCTGTTTAGCAATATTGATGATATCAGGTAGGTCTTTACGTAATGCAGGCTCACCACCGGTAATGCGTATTTTTTCTGTACCTAATTGAGCAAAAGCTGAGGTTAAGCGTTTAATCTCTGCTAACGATAGAAAATCGCGCGGTTGATCGCACTGATAACCGTCAGGCAGGCAGTAGTTGCAGCTAAAGTTGCAAACGTCAGTAATTGAAAGTCGAAGGTAATAAAACCTACGGCCAAAGTTGTCTGTTAACATGTCACCTTTCCAAATGTAGGGAGGCTAACGTGTTTCCTTGTTAACCCTGGCAAATTAGCTTTTTATATAAAAGTTAACTTACGGCATAAAACAGCATAAGAGTGATACTGGTGCGATAATCACTAAATTAGCTGTAGAAGCTCGGCGTTTAATTCTAGTTAATAGTATATACCTATAGCCAAACCACTTCAAATTACATGAAATAAGCATAGTGATTTAGATATAAAATCCGCACAAAAATAGCTTCAGGAAAGCTGTGAATATTGTGACGACTTAATTACTAAGTGATTAGCGTTATACTATTTTAGCTTTGGTTATCATAATGGCTTTAGTTACGCTCCTTATTGATCATTATCAACAAAAAAGTATTTAAAGCACTATTAAGTTTGTAAGTATTTAAGCGATACTAACGGCATCGAAATTTATTATTTTCTCTAGTAAATATTTAACATTAAACACTAAGCGAGTTTTGTATGTCAGATTGTTGTTCTGCTCCTGGATTATTACCCTTTGAACAAGCATTAAATAAAATGCTAGCGCAAGTTACCCCTGTTACAGAAACATTATCTTTGCCAATCGCTAAGGCGTTACATTATGTTTTGGCACAAGATATTGCTAGCCCATTAGATGTGCCGCCTCATGACAACTCTGCTATGGACGGTTATGCATTTTCTCTTAACAGCTTAACAGATAACAAAACATTAACGCTTGTAGGACGCTCAATGGCAGGCGCACCTTTTCAAGAAAAATGTGAATTAGGGGAGTGTATTCGTATTATGACAGGCGCTAAAATGCCTGATTGTTGTGATAGTGTTGAAATGCAAGAAAACGTTTCTGTTGATGGCGACAGTATTACTTTTTTACAAGAGAAAACGTTGGGCTCGCATGTACGTAAAGCAGGTGAAGATATCCAACAAGGCCAGCAAGTACTTAAACAAGCTCATAAACTAACGCCTGTTGATATTGGTGTATTAGCCTCTTTAGGCATTGAAACCGTAAACGTTTATCGAAAATTGACGGTTGCGTTAATTGCAACGGGAGATGAATTGAAACTGCCGGGGCAAGCTTTATTGTCGGGCGATATTTATGAAACTAATAGCTTTGTTTTATCGGCAATGTTGGAAAAATTGCATGTTGAAGTGATTGATTTTGGCATAATAGCAGATGATTTTGAGCTAATAAAGTCGGCTTTTATCAGTGCTGATCAGCAAGCGGATGCGGTTATTTCATCGGGTGGTGTCTCGGTTGGTGATGCGGACTATACCAAAACTGTTTTAGATGAATTAGGTGAAATTGGTTTTTGGAAAATAGCGATGAAACCAGGTAAACCTTTTGCTTTTGGTCAATTACCTAACAGTGTGTTTTTTGGTTTACCGGGTAACCCAGTTTCGGCATTGGTGACTTTCCATCAATTAGCGTTAGTTGCCTTAACTAAAATGCAAAATGCCCAGCGCTTAAAACGCACAATGTTACAGGTGAAATGTAGTAGCGATTTAAGGAAATCTCCAGGGCGTATGGATTTTCAACGAGGCGTGCTTTCGGTTAATGACATAGGTGAAAACGTAGTTACCTCAACGGGAGCACAAGGATCAGGGATTTTATCAAGCTTAGCGCAAGCCAACTGTTTTATTGTTTTACCGAGTGAGCAAGGTAAAGTCAAGGCAGGGGGAATTGTAACGGTACAATTGTTTGATCAGTATTTATAAAGGGCTGTTAGCATCACTATTAACAGCCTTATTATTAATTTTTGATTACAGCTGAGCAAAACACTTATCGGCAGCGACTAACGTTTTTTCAATAATTTCATCACTATGCGCCATTGATAAAAAGCCCGTTTCAAAAGCTGATGGCGCTAAATATACCCCTTCATCCAGCATTAAATGGAAGAAGCGTTTGAATAACTCACCATCACAAGCCGTTGCTTGTGTATAGGTTGTGATGGTGTCGGTGTCCTCGGTAAAGAAGAAACCAAACATGGCGCCAACATAATTAATACTTAAACTAACACCATTGCGCTCGGCAGCCGCTTTTAAGCCTATTGCGAGTTTCTCTGTCGCAGCACTAAGCTGTGCGTGTTTATTACCTTGTGATAGCTCATTTAAAGATGCTAAACCTGCTGCCATTGCAATAGGATTACCTGATAACGTACCCGCTTGATACACAGGACCTACAGGAGCGATATAATTCATTATTTCTTGTTTGCCACCAAAGGCGCCAACGGGCATACCGCCACCAATGACTTTACCTAAAGTCGTTAAATCAGGCTTAATGTTATAGTGAGCTTGAGCGCCACCTAAAGCAACACGAAAACCAGTCATGACTTCATCAAAAATTAAAACGCTATTGTATTGGTCACACACCTCACGTAATTCTTCCAGAAAACCTTTAACCGGCGGAATACAGTTCATGTTACCTGCAACAGGTTCAACAATAATACAGGCGATTTCATCGGCATATTTGGCAAAAATTTCTTTTACTTCATCGATATTATTATAGCTAACTGTCAGGGTATGTTTAGCAAAATCTTCAGGAATGCCTGGTGAATTTGGTACGCCCATTGTTAACGCACCAGAGCCCGCTTTGACTAACAAAGCGTCGGCATGACCGTGATAACAGCCTTCAAACTTTAATATTTTATCGCGACCAGTATAACCACGTGCTAAACGGATTGCGCTCATCGTTGCTTCGGTACCAGAGCTAACCATGCGTAAAGATTCCATTGAGGGTACTAACTCACGTACCTTTTCAGCCATGGTAATTTCAAGTTCGGTTGGAGCACCAAAACTTAAACCATTTTTAGCGGTGTTAATGACGGCTTCAAGAATCGCAGGATGATTATGGCCTAAGATCATTGGTCCCCATGAACCAACATAATCAATATAGGCGTTATCATCAGCATCATAAACATAAGCGCCTTGTGCACGTTTAATGAAATATGGACTGCCACCAACGCTATTAAAAGCACGAACGGGTGAATTTACGCCACCAGGAATAATCTTTTTTGCTTGTTCAAATAATTGTTCTGAAATAGTCATAATGGGCTACTTAAATTTCCTAAAGGTTCTGGTTGGTAAACCAGTTTACTGGTTTCTCATGAGTGGTTGATTGATCTTCAACATTTAATGTTAATGTAGGGAAAAGACCATACATATGCCAGTCTAATTTTTTAATGCCGACTAACTGTTTTTATTGGTGTACCAATTTACGGGTTTTTCATAAGCGGTAAGTTGATCTTCAACACCTAACGTTAACGCGAACAATGCCATGCGTACTAAAACGCCATTTTGTGCTTGTCTGAAAATAGCTAAGTTATCTAAATCATTAAGATCAGTGTCGAGCTCGTTGGCTTCTGGACGAGAATCTCGTGGTAAAGGGTGCATAATCACGGTGTTTTCTTGACAATATTTTTGATAGACACTTTTATTTAAACTGAAATGCCCACGATACAAGTCGGCTTCATCTTTGCTGGCAAAACGCTCTTGCTGAATACGTGTTTGATAAATAACATCACATGACAAGTTACCCGCCATTTTATCGGTAACAATCACTTCATGGCCAGCATTCGTCAAAGTTGAAATGACACTGTCAGGCATTTGTAATGCTGCAGGTGCTACCATAGTAACTTTAATATTATTATACAAACTTAATAATTTAGATAATGAATGCACTGTTCGGCCATGTTTCAAATCACCCATTAACACAATGTTAAGGTTATCGAGGCCTTTATTAAAGTGCATCATCTCAGATTGAATAGTAAATAAATCTAACAACGCTTGTGTTGGATGTTCGTTTGCGCCATCACCACCATTGATTACAGGAACTGTGCTACCTTGAGCAAATTGTTCAACTGAATGCATTTGCGGGTGGCGCATAGCGATGACGTCAGAGTAACCACTGATCACTTGTGCGGTATCAAACAAAGATTCACCTTTACTTAACGATGAATTCTCTTGCCCCACCGTTTCACGAACAAAACCACCTAATAAGTTAAAGGCGGTACCAAAACTGACACGGGTACGAGTACTGGGTTCAAAAAACAAATTACTTAAGATCGCGCCATCAAGAATATGACAGCGTTTTTTCCTTGCCGCGTACGGAGCCATTTGTGCTGAAGTCTGGAGGATTTTCGCGATAGCATCGCGGTCGAATTGTGATACCGACAGGATATGACTGCCTTGAAATTTCATCATCTTGGCCAATGGTACTTAAGGAGGAAAATTTGCCAAGAATATAGCATAGACTCACGTCACATCAAAATTTACGTTTTAAGTGGCGTGAGTTTAAACTGTGAATTTGGCGAATGGTTGTTGTTACAATTTTTCAACTGGGCATTATTTTAGCTGTTTTAGTTAACGGCAAATAAGCTACGATGAAAAATAAGATAAAAACCATTACGGTTGCAAATAAATCTTCGCCTTTTTCAAACCAGTTGAAATAAAAACAACCATTTTCAAAAAGTGCGACGCTGATACCTACTATAAACAATAACGGTTTATTCGCCGTACCCTTTGCGCCCAGTACTTTTGCTAACAAATAACCGAGCAGTGGCATAAAAGACCAAATAATAAAAACAACAATGGAAAAAAAAGCAGCACTAGGGGCGATAGTGTTTTTAAAAAAAACATCAATGATACCGTAAGTTTGTACGGTTAAGTAACCAAGATAAAGTGCTAACATATTGTTTAATCTAGTTTGTTATTTATAGTGATAAATAATTTAAAAAGGTTTTACATAAGCCAAAATAATAATAATAAATAATATAACCACGGGGATTTCGTTAAATATGCGATAAAACTTTCCAGAACGTGTATTTTTATCCTGTTGAAAGGTTTTTACTAACTTAAAGCAATAACCGTGATAGGCAAAAAGTAAAATGACTAAAAATAATTTTGCATGAAGCCAATGTGCGGCAACAAACCAAGCACTGCCGTAAGCAAAAATAATTGCTAAACCTAACATAAGAGTAAACAGGGCAAAAGGTGTAACAAAGTAGAGCAAACGTTTTTCCATGCCTTTAAGCTGCTCTGTTACCTCTTTAGATTGGCTCTCTGCGTGATTAACAAATAAACGCGGCAGATAAAAAATACCAGCGAACCAAGCCACCATAAAAATCACATGAAAGGCTTTTAACCATAAAATATTATTGAGTAAAAATGTGCTCATTAAGTTAACTTTCCTTCTACGAGATAAATTCTTAATTGTTCAAAAGAAACGATGCCAATAATATTTTCTTTAGTATGGCGATAAACATAAACACCACCGCAACGTTGGTCCACCAAAGCTAAATAGGCTTCAGCCAAGGTTGCCTGTTGTGATAAGGCGATGAGTTTATGCTGAATAACTTTTTCGCTAATACTTTCTTCTTTAACGCCTTGCTGCTTATGATGCTGAACATCATACTCGTTTAACACTGCTTTATTTTGCGCTAGGTCAACGTCAGTGCTTGTTTGTTCTGCCAGGGTTTTTATTTGTGGTGAGGCGGTTGGAGTAGAGAGTGCTTCATTAGCAAATTGTGCCCAATAGTATGTGCTCACTTTACTTTTTGGATCGATTGTTTGATTGATAACTAGCTGTTCTTCAGGTGAGCTGATTAATTGCCCAGCAAGTGAGCGTTCAGTGGCTTGTGGTATTAGGGTGAAATTATCTTTCATTATAGCTAACACACCTATTTTTTCTAACACTGCTTCAATAGGTGGTTTACGATAAAGTAAATTTTGTACATCAAGTTGCATGGTAAAAATAGAGCCATTATTAAAGACTTGCCTTGAGACAAGGCTAGCGATGGTGATGACCATCATTGCGGGTACCACTAATTCAAGCTGACCTGATAATTCAACTACCGCTAGCAATGCAGCCAAAGGTGCATTTAAACTTGCCGCCATAAAACCAGCCATGCCCATTAGAACAAAATCACTGCTGATATTTGCACCGGGTAAAACTAACATGACGATAGCGCCTGCACAGGCACCTGCAATAGCGCCTATGCCGATAATAGGACCAATGATACCACCAGGAATACCAAGACCAAGCGCCGAAATAGTCATTAAAAATTTAGCGAGTAATAAACTGAGTAATAAGCCAATTTGCCAATGATTTTCCAAAGAAATATCAATAGCACTTGTACCCGTGCCCATAGCTCCTGGTACTAGGTAGCCTAAACTACCGGTGATAAACGCGGCCATCATTAAGCGTGGAATAATATGTAAATTCTTACTCTTCTTGATAATCAATACTAAATATTTATTAAAAGCAGCAGCTAACATGCCTAAAAATATACCTAATAAGAGAAGTGAAAAATAATGACCTTGACCTAATGTGATGGTATTAAAATAATCGAAACTATGGTTAGCATCTAATAAGTTTTGGGTAATGATTGAGCCAACGAGTGAAGCCAACATGACAGGAATAAAAATATGAATTTTGTATTCGCGTAAGATAACTTCCATTACAAAGATAACGGCTGCTATAGGGGTATTAAACGTAGCGGCAATACCTGCGGCGATACCGCAGGCACATAATGTTCGGATACTATTATAAGGTAGCTTCAATATACTACCTAAATAACTGCTGCAAGCAGCACCTAAATGCACGGCAGGACCTTCGCGCCCGACAGAGAAACCAGACGCTAAAGCAATAGCACTGCCCCAGAATTGATTAAGAGTATTTTTAAAGGGAATGATGCCATGAGCAACTTTTAAGCGGTGTAAAACAAAAGGGATGCCAGTGCGTAAATATTTATAACCCGTGAGCCAAGCGATAAATAAAATAATCAAGGAGCCAATGATGGGTAAATCAAAACGACTTACTGAATCTAAGCTGTTATAGTTGTCTCGCTTTATTAGGTATAATTGCTGAATTTCCTCAATAGTTAAAGTAAACAGCACCACTAATAAGGCCGAAGCGCAGCCGCCAATAATTGCTAACAAGCATATTTGCCATGATGTTTTTGGCAACGCTAAGTGTTTTTGAATTGCTGCAATTGAAATCATCAGGCACACATTTTATATTTTATCTATAAGGTTATTGTACGTCACAAATGAATTTTTTAGCAAAAATAAATCTACGTATTATTGCACAAAGGTTAGGCACTTTTAAGTCGGCACTCTTCTTATTAATGTTGATAAGTCTTTGTTTATTTCTAGGTTACCG
>JAWSUX010000046.1:0-8403 GCA_033852215.1 Colwellia sp.
ATTGCCAGTAAGATTGCTCACCCGCACTACCTTTTTTAATAAATTGATATGCGCCAGATACGGCACCAACAGTGGCCTTTTTAAAGTGGCTATCTAACATAAGTAAACAGTTTACGGGCAATAATGCCGAAACATCGGTAAAGACAATATTGTCAAAATTTGCCTTTGCTACCCCATCTTTAAGTACTGCTACCTTGCCGCGATTATCCTTAAAGTTTATTAGTTGGCATTTTAAGTCAAGACAAGCTAGTTCAGTAAGCGTCTGCAAAGCAATTTTATAACTTTCATCTTGACAACCATCACACAGTAAAATTAGCTCATATCTATCACTTGGGTAGTCAATAAAGCTTAAATTTCTGATTTTTTCAGCGATAAACTTAGCTTCGTTAAAGGCAGGAATAATAATTGAAAAACGGTTAAGTTTTTTATCTTCGGCACTAAAAGTATATCGACGTTTTTTTATTTTTGGGTTAGTAGTTTTTATATTCTTGCTGACGATTTTTAGCAATATGGGGTAAAGCACATGGTGGTAAATAACCAAGAATATAGCTACAGCGAATATATACATCATTATAATATCTAACATAACTTCCACCTTAAATCTGCTTGTATTAATGAAACATACCGTTTAAGCATAATGTCGATAGAACGTTGTTTTTCTATGAACATTCTCGGTGAATCATTGTTCTTTTGGTTTAATATGTGTGTTAATGCTTGCGCTAATAATATAGGGTTATTGGGTTGTACAACCATACCGGTTTTACTACAAACCGCTTCTTTACAACCGCCAACATCGGTTAATACAACAGGTACTCCACTTGACTGAGCCTCCATAGGGGATAAGGGCAAACCTTCATTGTTTGATGATAAACAAAAAACGTCAATTAAAGGGTAGAAGCTAGTCATGTCATCCACATGACCTAAAAAGAAAACTCTTTCTTCCAAATGTAAACTCAGTGCCAATTTTTGTAATTGATCCTTTAAGCTACCAGTCCCCGCGAGTAATAGAGCCATATTATTAGGTAAGTTATTCAACGCCTTAATGAGTACGTCATGGGATTTTACGGATTCTAATCGGGCAGCACAGCCAATATATTTTAGCTCTGTTGGCAAGCCTGCCTGTTGGAGTAATCTCCTTTTTTTGGCTGTAGAGGGCTTGAACTTGTTAGTGTCGACGCCGTTAGTGATAACAATAGGTTTTAATGACGGCATTAGACGGCTCACTTGCTCTGCGACAAAGTTTGCATCAGCAACATAAATGGGGCGAACTAAACTCATGATAAGTTTTTGCAATATGCGGGGTTTAAAGTCAGCTAAATGCCATGCATCATGTTCGGTATGTATTATATTAGTAACTTTGGCAAGTCTTGCTGCTATGCCGCCATATATCAATGGCCCTATATGATGAGTATGTACGTACATAGGCTGCACTTTTTCAAAAAACGCTTTTAATTGAATGAAAATATTAGCTTGCCAACCAGGTTTCTTATCTAATAGGTGAATAAAACTTTTAAAACCATCAATATTACTCCAGTAACCTTTGATGTTTTGCTTTTCTAGAGAAATAATATGGACATCAAAAAATGGCTGTGCAGCACGTTGAAACTCTAAGGCAAAGGTTTCTATACCGCCGGGCTTTAAGTGTTGTACAACATGAACTATTACTGGTTTCATAAGTTTTCTCCTGATGTTTTGATTGCGCCAATACGGGGTAGTCTTGTTATTATTGGCGTTGAAGTGATTAACTCGAGTTGATGTTTTGCGCGTATAGAGGTGTCAGTTAGTTCAGCAAATAAAGCTAAACCACAGCCTAAGCATATTCCTCCTATAATTCCCGCTAAGAGAAATATAGAAAGGGGGAAGTTTGTTGGAGAGCTAGGTTTGTAGGGCTGATCTATTATTTTTATTCTTTCAGGCTGTTCAAACTTTCCAAGCGCTCCTGTTATTTTTGCCTTTTCAGATCGATAGAGTAAGTCACTATATAAGCTGCGCTTAACCTTGAGGTTTCTTTCTAATGTTAGTAATTGTCTTTCCATTTCCCCTGTGCCAGCAAGAGAGGCTTTTAGTGCTTTCGTTTGTTTTTCTATCGAGTGAATCTCTTCTCTGATTTTTTCTACATGACTATCAGCGAGCTGTAACTCTTGTAATTGTGAGACTAATAATAAATTTTGATTATTATCAACTTCACCATCTTGCATACTACTGGCAACTTCCCATAGACGATTTAAATCAACATCGTTTATTTTGTATGACGCTTTACTTTGAATCCCTCGTTCACTCTCAAGCTGAGACAGCTTCCTTAGTGATATTTGTACTTTGCTATGTTGGTCGGTATAACGAGAGCGTAAAATAGCCAGTTCACTTTTTGTTGCTACTATATTTTGCTCAATCTCACTCATAACCGGATCAACTTGGGCGAGTCTAGTTCGGATGGTTCTTTTGGCTGCAATAGCCCCTGAAAGCTCAATTTTTCGTTCTTCGAGCAACATACTTAACTGGCTAAAACGGCTACTGTTTGCATTATAAAGTCTAGGTAAATGCTCGGCGTTGACTTGTTTAAAATTAGCTAAGGTAAACTCTGCTTTTTGTAAGTCGCCATTTTTTAATTTTAATTGGCTTGTTAAAAAGGATGCTGATGCATCTATTGCAGATAATTCAGGCGCTAACAGTTTTTCTAAAAATCGTTGTCTAACCACAAGTAAAACATCAATGATATTTTCAGGAGTGTCAGTATGATAAATAATTTTTACTAAATCTTTTCCCATTAATTTCACGGTCAGTGCAGAGGATAATTTTTTAACTAACTGATCTTTTTGAAAGTCAGTTGACTCTTCATTTATTAGCTCTAGATCTTGCGCGACATTAATTAAGGTGTGTCGGCTATGAAGGAGGGTATCTAACGTTGTTATTCTATTTTCTAAATCTGTTGATACCGATAGATCTTCAAGAAAAGGATTCATTGTGGCACTTTCTTGTACCAGTATTGTGGTATGTGTCTGCCAGTTTCTTGGGCTTATAAAACAAATAACGACAGCGATAATAGGTAATATAATTATGGGGAATATAATTAAATAACGATGACGCCAGATCGCCGATAAAATCAAATGAATATTTATAATTATTGAGGTTGTCATCTTAAGCACCAACAACTAGGTTAATGGTGTCGATTGATAAACTAGGTGAATAGATGATAGTTACTTTTGTATTAAAGCGAGCAATATAATGATGAAGTGCTTTAGCTCGCTCCATCGATAAACTTAATTGCAGTAACTTATTTACTCCTTTTGCTGGCGCTATATTGATAGTGACTTGCTTCTTTTGCACTAGCAATTTAGCTATTGTCATTTTATCGCTATAACTTAACTCTCTATTATCCAAATCATAAATAAAAGTGTGAGTATGCTCAGTCATTTTTTGTGATGCACGTAAAGCTTGAATACTCGTTAAAATCTCTTTATTAACTCTTTGACCATCTTCTTGTTCTATTAGCGCTAAAGAGTCACTTATTGACGTTGAAACACAACCAGTACATAAAGCACAAACGAGAAATATAATACAAGCAAAGCAGTTTAGTTGAGTTTTAAGCATGTGTACTGACCTTATTTACGGATACTAACTACAGTATTCCAAGTTACATGCCAATATTTATATTACTGTTAACTAAGGTTTTTTATTGTTTTTGTTTTTATTCCTTAGAATAAATCAACTGTTTTTGCGTTATGCATTTTAAAATGCAACGTAAAATAAATGCATTGATTTGAAAGTCAGCTTAAGTTTGATATATACCTAAGCCACTTCCTGAAACTCGCATCTTGAGGTGGTTTGGCTATAGGGATAAAATAGGCACACTAACTAACTAACTAACTAACTGCCTATTTATGGGTAATTAATGTACTTGTAAAGTAGGCTGCTAGTCTTGTTGTACTGATTGGAAAGAGATCATCGTCGATATATTCTTTAAAACTCTATTTGCCAGTTGTTACCTGATTCAGCAATATCCCAGTAAATATTTATTGGTTGAGCACCATTTGTCATTGGCCAAATTTGGGCTATTAACTTATTCTCTGCCACGCTTAAGGATAAAGAAAAACTTTGCTCTGTAAGGGCGATTGTTGTTCTTAACTTACAACTATCATAATTTATTTCGATATCATCATTTTCATTCTTAGAAAAATCGGTGCATATATTAATAAAGTAGGTAATCGTTGCAGAAGGTGATGCAGGGAGGCTTACCTGTAACTCACTAGAGGAATTCAGATCAAACTCTGGCGCACTAATGAGATCTTCTGTGTTTATCGTTTCTTCAATTATCTCTTCAGTCACGTCTTCAGACGTGCTGCCAGTAGGGGGTGTAGTTTTAACTATTTCTTGTTGTTTAGCGTCTTCTTCTTCACCCTCGCCACAGCCTATGGTGAATATTGCGCTTGTTAGCATCACTAATATGGTTAAATGAGTTTTCATTGCTATGCTCCTTAATATTAATTTACTTGGTATTAGTTAATACAATTTAGTATTAATGGCATTGCTCTGAGAAAACCAACTAGTTGCTTTATTACCGTTGCTTTCAACAAAGTCTTGAAAATCAGGATATGCCTGTAATATATCTACCATTTCACTTGGGTGTTTCCATTCTTCTTGTGATCCCGGATTTATTGCTAGCGCCCAAGGTAAACCGTTACTTGTTTGATAGAGATAATTAGCGGATTGTTGGGTCTTATCATCAGCGACCCCGAACATAGTTGAATCTGCTTTTGATGTTGGCATTTTATTTTTTAGATGAATTTCTAGTGGCCGACCAGGATGGAAAAATAGGTCACCATGGTAAGTGCTGTTTTGAGCAAAGATAAACGGATTGTACGGAGCTTCAGGAAATTGCTCTAGTTCAATAGGGTTATTAAACGGTATTGTCACATTAAAGGTCATTTGAGATGTATTACCGCAGTTAGACTCCGTTTTATAATAATCACACGCTTGAGTCAGCTGAATATGGCTGCGTAGGTCATCGGTAATTTTAATGACTAAATATTGCGTATCTTCCTCTACCGCGCTATTTTCTTGTAACACGCCATTAATTTCAAACCTTACTAAGTCGGTGTTCACATTGCTGGGCATGATGTTATCAAGCTGAATGGCAAAACCATTATGATAAGAAGCACCTAACGCTTTTAATTCACCATGAAACTCTATTTGTTTTATCTTAAAGTCATCAGTTAAAAGTAGTGATGACTCTTGTAAAATAACCACATCATTCATATCGTAATCACCTTGTTCTGGCCACCTGTCTTCAAAAGCAAGGTAGTAAGGTGTGTCTTGAATTTGGCTATTACCTAAGTTATTAACAATAATACGGTAGTCCTCCACTTCACCGTCTGGAACCCCGCCATTGGCAACTATCGAAGCAATAGAGGTGAACCGGGCTCTTACCCAAGTGAAACCATTTAAGGCGCTTAAAGGAGTATTAACCAGAAAAACTTCAGTGCTGCCAGTCATATATTTATCATATATAAGCTTTTCGCTGTGTGAGAATTGACCGTCACGATTCCAATCTCCCCATATATTGAGATAACCACTACCTGTTGTTTGAACTTGGATAAGACTGTCACTGCCAGCAAGTAATGGTGTTATAAAAACAATCCCATCATCTTGATCTGCTTTAGGGTAAACCTTGGCATTATGTTCAGTGGTTATATTGCTACCTAAATAGATATCACTAATCGCGTGTCTGGCACCATTGCTAAACAATGTTGTTCCGTAACTATCTGGGGCATCACCATAATCGGTTGTTGCGGGTACGGATTCATCAATAACCGGGGCAACAGCACAGCGAGCACCATCGTTCTGTGATGCGCTTGGACCATAAGCGAAAAACATAGCTTGTGGGTTTTGGTTTTCGATATCGATAATAAATACATATCCATCGCTATTACGACTAATATAAAAATTGCCCTCTACATCAAAGTAAACAGCACCAAAGGTACCTTGTTCACCAATATTACCTAACGTAACCAGAGCTCCGTCATTGACATTGATCTGGTAGAGTTGACCATTTTTATCAACCGTGTAGGCGAAATTGTTTTCAGGGTGAAAGGCGAAATCAAAAATGGTTACCGCCAATGCTTGGCCATCAATTACTTTGATAACTTGTAGGTATTCGTTTGATTGTTCATCTAACGAAACCTTATATAAACCGTAATTTGAGCCCTTTTTATAAAAGTAATAACTATTTTCATTGAGTGCGACGTCACCGACGAAAAAATTAATTCCAGGGTTGTTACCCAATGTAATTGGCGTCGCTTGGTAGTCACTTCCTATGCGAACCAAGGTCCCCCATTCATAACCCCAACCATAAATGTAATTGTCATGAAAATTAAAACCAATGGCATTAATTTTATCATTAGTGCCTAAGTTATCTGATAATAATGAATAATCACCCGTGACTAAATTCACACCATAAAGTTGAGCGACTTGCTGTTGCATTAAAAATGCTTTTGAAGGGCAACTTTCAAAGGGAGCTGCATTTAATGAAACATGAAAAATGATTAATGAAACGAAAAAACAATGTTGAATACTTTTTAAATACCACATAAAAAAACTCCTTGCCATGTCTATACCAAATACAGCAAAGAGTGTTCCAGTTTTTTTTGTTATATTTATTAGCTGGTTAGGTTTTTGTGATTATTGTCTTTGCAAAATGCAAAGCAATTAGCATAGGAGGAATTGTACTCATGGTTTGAATTTAATTTTTAAGTGAGTCTAATTGGGCTGGTATATAAACTGAGAAACAACAGCCTTTACCCACTTCTGAGTTGACTTCTATTCTACCGTTATGTTGTTTGATAATTTCATGGCTTATAGATAAGCCTAATCCCGTACCTTCGCCTACAGGTTTAGAGGTGAAAAATGGCGTGAAAATATGAGGTAATATATCTGCGGAAATTCCGCTACCAGTATCTTTAATTTCTATAACGATATCTAAGTCTTGCTGGAATGTACGAACATAAATATCACCATGATCTTTGATTGATTGACCAGCATTAATAAGCAAGTTCATAAAAACTTGGTTTAATTTACTTGGAAAAGCATAAATAATAGGCAAAGAGTCTAATTTAACATGTACTTTACAGTTATATTTGAGTTCATTGCTAACCATATTGAGGGTGGCTGTTAGACCTTCGTTTATATCTGTTGCACTTTTAGTCGGCTGTTCTATTCGAGCAAATGTTTTTAAGCTTTTGACAATTTCTGAGACTTTTTCTATGCCGACAATACTACTGCTTAGTAGCGGTACTATGTCTTCAAAAATGAATTCAGTATCATATTCTTTAGCTAAATTTTGTTGAAGTTCTTGCACTTCTTTTGTCACCAGTAGCTTGTTTGTTGCATGGTAATACTTTTCAATATCGGCTAAATACTCTTGTAATACATCAAGGTTACTTCTAACAAAACCAATAGGGTTGTTAATTTCATGTGCAACACCTGCGGCTAAAACACCAATACTAGCCATTTTCTCTGACTGAATTAGTTGTGATTGACTCAAAATAAGCTCTTCATTTTTCTTTGATAATTTGTCATAACTTAGTTTTAAGTCTTGTTCTCTGTGATGAACCTTTTCAGTCATAGAGTTAAATTTTTGAAACAACTCGGATAACTCTCTTATGCTGACGTTGTCCTGTAACAGACTAAACTCGCTGCCTTTATCTAACTCGCCAGTTGCTTGCGATAGTAATAATAATGGTTTGACAAAATAGCGATAGCCAAAAAAGTAAGCGAGAAAAGTAGTCGAAAGCAAAACTAAAATAATTAATAAACTTAGTTTTATTATTGCATTGTTTAGCTCTTTGGTATTAGCGCTATCATCAAAAGTAAAGCGAAAAGTAATTGGTATATTTGACCACCTTATTAGGTGCTGCTTTCCTGATATATTCTCACCAAAAGTTGTTAATATCCTAGTTCCTTTGATGATCTCTATCATTAAGCCATAAAGATTTTTTTTCAATTTATCTTGTTCATCAATATCTTCTATAGGGATTAGTGTTGTTAATACTCCCTCAACCATATTGTTATAAGATATAGGTACAGCTAAACACCAGAAGTACTTGTGGTTGATAGTTTCTATACCTACATAGCTCTTTTTATTATTCGTTAGCAGCTCTGTTAACCAAGGCTCTTCTTTATAATTTGGTGTCGTTTTTGGTTGAGTTGAATAGATTATATTGCCATCAAAATCGAGTAAACTCTGCTGGTAATGTTTACCTAATACAGTTAGGTCAGCCATAAAGTCTTTAACTTTGCCTATGTTCTCCTCTGGTTGCATTAGCGCTTGGATCATTATTGGATAGTTTGCATGTTCGGTTAAAATAATAAGGCGATTATTTATAAACAATTGATAGTTATAAGTAATTG
>JAWSUX010000046.1:8464-11657 GCA_033852215.1 Colwellia sp.
GTTTTTTCATAAATTAATTTTTTATCTATGGGATCACAGTAAAGTAATACTGTTATTCGCTTTAAAATAGCCCATCGCATAATCATGGATAGATAAAGCTTCGTGAGCATCTTTGTTATCTAAAGAATATTTAGAAAATGGTTTTTTATAATATTTGATTAAGCCTTGGACAGGCATGTTTAAATCTTCTAATGCTTGCTTGATTGCGAGCATATCTTTTTCTTTATTTCCAGTGAGACCTGCTTGTTTAATGGCACTAATGAGTATTTTTGTTAGGTCGTAACCATGGATAAAGCCAGTTTGTGCTTTAATGTCTTCAACAGTGTGAATAGTTGGGTACATTTTTTGGGCTTGTGTAAAAACCTGTTGAGCTAATGCTGTTTTTGGTTGTGTTAAAAATGAAAATTTTGTTTGAATAAATTGTAGGTTAAGTTTTGCTCTCGCCTCTGTGTTTATCACCTCTGCAAAGTTGCCACCCGTAATGCCCCAGTGGCTTCGAAGAGGTAATCGAAACTCTTCCTCTAATGCTATCATTGCGCGAGCAAAGACTTTTCCTTCAGTTGCATTACCAACAAAAAAAATAACATCGGCACCCGATGATTTTATATCACGTAATAATAGTTTTGCGTGGTTTATACCCAATCCCCAATTAAACCAGCTGATTCCTGCAGGTGAAATTTTATCTGCAGATAGAGATTTTGTCATGGTTTTTTCATTTGAGCGACCCCAGCCAGTATCTTCAAGTAATAAAAAAGGTTTAGTAAAGTTTTCTTTTAATGCTTGTTTACTGATAAATTTACCCGCATTACTGTCATCGATAGATAACCGGAATATCCAATTGTTGTTGTCTTTTGCTCGAGTGATAGAGCCTGCAGCTGCCCAAGGGTCAAGCATAAGAATTTTATTGTCGTTTATGAATTGTTTGTTGGCTAGAACGGGTGGTGAATGTAGACCTGAAAAAATGATTAATGCTTGTTCGTCAATTAAAAACTGTTCTAAGTTTCTTTTACTACGCCTTGAGTTCCCTCTGTGATCTTTTGTTTCTATTTCAAAATGAAAATCGTTAATGGTGAAATTTTCTTCTGCTAAAGCAACATTTATCCCTTGTTGTATTGAAATACTGGCGGTCTTAGTGCCAGTAAAGTCGGCATCTAGGTATAATTTATAATTGTTTTCACCAAACGCAAAACTAGCTGTGAATAAGCTAATAAATAGTATAAATGTTTTATTTATTAATGGCTTGTTAAGGTCCATGTTGCGAAGCTCCATCTTTATAAAAGTACTAATTGTAAACTAACACAATATTTATATTTTAATAATCGTGCTTTATGCTTTTATTATAGTGAATATAATTATAACCGAGTGGAATGTTCTCTGTTAATTATAATCGAATGGTACTTTTATTGAGTTGTGTTATTGGTCTTATTGATGTTTTTAAGTACAATGAAGTACGTTAAATGTTTCGTTTAGAATATTAATGAATATTAGTCAAAACTACTCTTTACAAGCGAGTAATAGCTTTAATGTTAATTCAACTTCTCCTAAAGTTTATTTTCCTAGCTCGGTAAAAGAATTATATCAGCTTGTTAATGTTATTAATCCACCCTTTTATATACTAGGGGAAGGCAGTAATACGCTATTTGTTGAATCACAAGCCCCCGTAATAGTTAAGCCTGATATTCAAGGTATATCTGTTGTGGAATTTAGCGAACACTATGAAGTGACTGTTGGCGCAGGAGAAAATTGGCACCAACTTGTGTGTTTCTGTCTTGAACGGCAAATCAATGGCTTAGAAAACTTGGCATTAATTCCAGGTAGTGTTGGTGCTGCGCCGGTGCAAAATATAGGTGCTTATGGTGTTGAATTTTCTGATTTTTGTGTGAAGGTAGAATACTTTGATTTTGCCAGCGCAACTTTACAATGTTTAACTGCAGAACAATGTCAATTTTCTTATCGCGAGAGTATTTTTAAAAAGTCATTGCAGAACAGGGTGATTATCACACATGTAACGCTTTCTTTTAGCAAAAAGTGGCAAGCAAATTTAAGTTATGCTGGTTTAGATTGTTTAGCAAAAACATCAACAGCTCAAGAAGTTATGCAGCAAGTGATTCAGTTACGTCAAGCCAAATTGCCTGATCCTAAGTTACTGCCTAATGCCGGTAGCTTTTTTAAAAATCCAGTTGTTAGTCAAGCTGAATTTTCCCGTTTGATAAAGGCGTACCCTACGTTACCAAATTATCCACAAAGTAATGGTCTGGTGAAACTTGCAGCCGGTTGGTTAATTGAACAAGCAGGATTAAAGGGTTTTATTCATAAAGCGGTTGGCGTTCATGATAAACAAGCATTAGTTTTAGTCAATTATAACAATGGTCAGGGCAGTGATATCGTTGGCCTAGCAAAGTTTGTTCAACAACAAGTTCAAGATAAGTTCGCTATCGAAATTACCCCTGAAGTTAGAATGATTTCCTCTCAAGGAGAAGTATCATTTTCATCTCTAGTTGATACCTTACAGTTAAGTGAAGAGAATCATGGCTGAAATGATTAAAGAATATTTGATTCATGCGCTTGCCGAGGGGCATTTTGTGTCAGGGCAACAACTTGGTGAAGCACTTAACGTAAGCCGCGCGGCCATTGCTAAACATATTAAAGCATTGTCGACTATGGGCTTAGATATTTATTCTGTCACTGGTAAGGGCTATAAATTATCAAAACCTTTGTGCCTATTAAATAAAGAAAAAATACTAAGTCAATTAACATTAGATAGGGTAATTAACGGCTCCTTAGTAGAAGTACATAGCATTATTGATTCAACCAATGACTACCTAATGCGCCGCTTACCTGAACAGCTTAACCGAGGGCAGGTTTGTTTAGCTGAATACCAAAGTGCTGGTAGGGGCAGGCGGGGAAGGCAGTGGATTTCTCCTTTTGGCTCGCAAATATACCTTTCGATGTATTGGTATTTAGAGCAAGGATTATCGGCTGCTATGGGACTTAGTTTAGTTACTGCTCTGGCGGTTAGTGATGCTATTAAACTGCACTGCGGTGTACAGGTACAATTGAAGTGGCCAAACGATATTGATTTAGATGGTGTTAAGCTAGCAGGCATTTTAATTGATCTTGAAGGGCAGGCTCTTGAACCAAGCCATAGTGTTATTGGCATTGGCTTAAATTTGAATATGCCGGAAAAATTTGC
>JAWSUX010000398.1:0-1083 GCA_033852215.1 Colwellia sp.
TCTGGCGAATATTGTACTGAAATTGCTAAAATGGTTCAGGCGCCAATCATTCATGTTAATGGTGATGATCCTGAAGCGGTTATT
Organism: Colwellia sp.; assembly: GCA_033852215.1. Classification (GTDB taxonomy): domain Bacteria; phylum Pseudomonadota; class Gammaproteobacteria; order Enterobacterales; family Alteromonadaceae; genus Colwellia. Next base: position 85 of record JAWSUX010000398.1, read on the forward strand.
CTAGCAACTCAAATTGCACTTGATTACCGTAATGAATTTAAACGTGATGTTGTTATCGACTTAGTTTGTTATCGACGTCATGGGCATAACGAAGCTGATGAGCCAAGTGCCACGCAGCCACTTATGTACAAAGTTGTTAAAAAACATCCTACACCACGTCAATTATATGCTGATAAATTAACAGCTGAAGGTAGTTTAAATAAAGCCCAAACTGATGAGTTAACAGCCTATTACCGTCAACTACTCGATGAGGGACAATGTACGGTTGAGCAATGGCGCCCAATGACTGAGCATTCAGTTGATTGGACCCCATACTTAGGTCATGACTGGGATGATGACTACGACAAAGAAATTTCAGTTGAAAAGCTAAAAGAATTAGCGCTTAAGTTATCAACGATCCCTGAAAGCCATTCAGTGCATTCACGTGTTAAAAAGATTTATGGTGACCGCCTAAAAATGGCAACAGGTGAGAAGCTACTTGATTGGGGCATGGCTGAAAATTTAGCCTATGCATCCATTGTTGATGGTGGTGATCGTGTACGCCTTACTGGTCAAGATGCTGGTCGTGGTACTTTTTTCCATCGTCATGCCGTTTTGCATAACCAAGAAGACGCTAGTACCTATTTGCCGCTGCAAAATATCAGAGAAGGCCAAGGCCCATTTGATGTTCATGACTCAGTGTTATCTGAAGTCTCTGTATTAGCTTTTGAATATGGCTATACAACGGCTGAGCCTGCTGGTTTAACTATCTGGGAAGCCCAGTTTGGTGATTTTGCTAACTGTGCGCAAGTTGTCTTTGATCAGTTTATTAGTTCTGGTGAACAAAAGTGGGGACGTTTATGTGGTTTAACTATGTTATTACCACATGGTTATGAAGGTCAAGGACCTGAGCATTCTTCAGCTCGACTAGAACGTTTCTTACAACTTAGTGCCGATCACAATATGCAAGTATGTGTGCCTTCAACACCAGCACAAGTATTTAATATGTTGCGTCGCCAA
>JAWSUX010000047.1:0-2049 GCA_033852215.1 Colwellia sp.
TTCTTAAGCAAGTTGATGTGATCGCCTGTGAAGACACCCGTCATACCGGTAGGTTGTTATCAGCTTATACAATAAAAAATAGAACCATGTCGATGCACGATCATAATGAAAGGCAACGACAGGACCAAATCGCGGTCATGCTGCAAGAGGGTAAAAGCATTGCGCTTGTTTCTGATGCAGGTACGCCACTTATTAGTGATCCTGGTTTTCATCTTGTTCGTCATTGTCGTAGTTTAGGTCTGGCTGTTTCACCTATTCCTGGAGCGTGTGCGGCAATTTCAGCATTGTCAGTGGCGGGGTTGCCTACGGATAGATTTAGCTTTGAAGGATTTTTACCGTCAAGATCAGGAGCTCGTCAAGCAACATTACAAGCGTTAATAACTGAGCCTAGAACCATGGTGTTTTATGACGCACCACGTCGTGCTATTGATACGGTGAAAGATATTGTAGAGACGTTAGGTGAAGAACGTTACGTGGTCATTGCGCGCGAGTTAACAAAAACATTTGAAACCATTTATTCAGATAGTGCGATAAATTTACTTCATTGGTTAGAGCAAGACTCGAATCAATTAAAAGGTGAAATGGTATTGATAATCGAAGGTCATAAAGCCGATGTGAATGAAATACCAAGTGAAGCGATAAACACTTTAAAATTATTACTCGGTGAAATGAAGCCTAAAAAAGCTTGTGCTATCACGGCAGAAATCCATAATGTTAAGAAAAATGCACTTTATGATATAGCGCTATCGTTAAAACACTAGTTAGCTCTTTTTTTGATGACTTTAGCTTTAACGCCTAATCATAGAGTTAATCGCTAGGCGTACACAAAACTAGCTACTTGGTATTTATTGTTTTTGTAACGTAAGTTGTAGGTTATCTATTAAACGTGCTTTACCACAGTATGCCGCGGCTAAAATAACTAACGCTACGTCATCTTCACTTGCAGGTTGTAATGTTTGAGCCTGACAAACGTAGATGTAATCTGTCTTCATGCCTTGCTCATCAATAGCATTCGCTGCTTTTTTTGCTAGGCCAATGAAGTCAATACTTTCTTGCTTTGCAAAACTACTGTTAATTTCTTGGGCTAGCCATTGCAAGTTTTGCTGTAAAGCTGGTGCGATAGCTTTTTCTTGTGTTGTTAAATAACCATTACGAGAGCTTAATGCTAAACCACTTTCTTCGCGGATTGTCGCGACAGGCACTATTTTTATCGGCATAGATAAGTCGTCAACCATGGTTTGAATAACTTGTACTTGTTGATAGTCTTTTAAGCCAAAACAAGCAATGTCTGGCTGTACTAGGTTAAATAGCTTACATACTACTGTTGCTACGCCACGGAAATGTCCAGGACGACTTTCGCCACAATAACCATCAGACACATTAAGTACTTCGACATAACTCTGTTTAGCTAACCCTTTAGGGTAAATAATGTCAGCGGTCGGTGTAAAAAGTAAGTCAGTCCCCGCCTCGATAAGCTTTTGTTGATCATTTTTCATTGTGCGTGGATAGTTATCAATGTCTTCATTTTCACCAAACTGCATTGGATTAATAAAAATACTGGCGATGACTTTATCAGCGTGTTCATGTGCTTCATCAACTAAAGAAATATGACCCGAATGTAAATTTCCCATGGTAGGAACAAAAGCAATCTTAAGCCCTTGTTGTCGCCATGTTTTTACTTGTGTGCGTAATGCGTGAATATCAGTTACAGTTTTCATAGAGGCTATTCGTTATATTATTTTTTATACTAATTGAAAATATGTTCGTCACTAGGGAAGTTGCCATTGCTTACTTCGCTAATATAAAGCGCGATTGCTTTTTGAATATCGCCAGTATCTTTTAAGAAGTTACGTGAAAATTTCGGCATGTAATTACAAGCAATGCCTAAAGCATCGTGCATAACCAAAATTTGTCCGTCGGTATCTTTACCTGCTCCTATACCGATAGTTGGAATAGTAAGTGCTTCGGTGATTGCTTTGCCTAAACTGGCAGGAATGCATTCTAATACTAATAGTTGTGCTCCCGCAGCTTCCAGTGCTTTGGCGTCAT
>JAWSUX010000047.1:2090-9351 GCA_033852215.1 Colwellia sp.
CATACAGGAATACCACGTTCGGTTAAGCCTTGAATACTTTCAGTTAACCATGAGCCGCCTTCAACTTTGACCATGCTCGCACCTGCTTGCATCAGTTTAGCCGCACTTTGGTAACACAGCTCAATAGTGGCATAACTCATAAAAGGCATATCACTAATAACTAAAGCATTTTCGGCACCATTTTTTACACAACGGGTATGATAAGCCATATCATCAATGGATACAGGTAGGGTTGAATCTTCCCCTTGTAAAACCATGCCCAATGAGTCACCAATTAATATTGCATGAATGCCTGCTTGATCGAATAGCTTAGAAAAACTTGCATCATAAGCGGTAATCGTCGATATCTTTGTGCCTTGTCGTTTCATTTTCAACAAGCTTGCTGTAGTTATTTTAGCCATAAGATTTTCCGAATTTTTACTTTGAATTAATTTAATGTCTGTTATTAGTTACTAAGTTCAGCTTAGTCTAACTCAATTTAATTTAGCTCGATCTAGCCTAACTCAATTTAGCTTAGTTTAATTTAACTATGCCGTTATGATTTATTTGTTTTGCCAATACAGTAATTTTAACACCACAAGGTAAGCATAATGTCGGTTCAATTTCAGCTAAAGGTAATATAACAAATTCACGAATTTTCATACCGTAATGAGGTATGGTTAGGCGTGAATTATTAATAATTTCATCGCCAAATAAAATAATGTCACAATCAAGAATACGGGCACCCCAACGGTTTTCTTTTCGAACACGACCCGCTTTATTTTCAATGGCTTGTAATGCATCTAATAATTCAATCGCTGACAAGTCAGTGTTTAATGAAAGCACTGCATTGATATAGTCACTTTGACCTTGTGGCCCCATGGGTTTGCTTAGATACAGTGATGAAAATTTCACAACTTCACATTGTGCAATGTTAGAAATTTCTTCTGCCGCTAAAGTTACTTGTTTTTTTGGATCGGCCAAATTACTACCAAGACCAATAAAAGCGAGAGTCATGTGTTATTCAGTCGGTGGGTTGACATTTTTATTGGTGCTATTAGGCTTACGACGCTTTTTGGGGCTTCTTCGCTTTGTACCTGTATTTCGTACCGCTTTAACCATTTGAATGCGAGCATCATCAGATACATCTTGAAAGTCTGTCCACCATTTAGCAAGCTCAACTAGCTCTTCACTTTTCTCTATTTCAGCACGCAATAATAAAAAATCATAAGCTGCTCTAAACTTTGGGTTTTCAAAGGTTTTAAAAGCACGTTGCCCTTCACGTCGAGCGAGTTTATCTTGTAAAATCCAAATATCTTTCATTACACCTTGAAAGCGTTTTGGTATGGAAATACTGCGCTGTTGCTCTGGCATAATTTCGCTTAATGCAGCAAAAAATGCGTCTTGTGGTGCTAATTGACTATTTTCATTCAGCTGTTTTATATAACCTTGTAAGGGATACCACAGCATTGCTGCAAACAAAAAGGCAGGGGTAACTCGCTGTTCGTTATTAATGCGTTTATCAGTATTTGCCATAGCAAGGCTGATAAATTCTGCTAAATATTCGTTCGTTTTGTTGTTTAGTGCCTGATCAACCGCAGGGAAAAAATAGCCGAATAAGTTGTAGTGGCGTAGCTGCTCAAAGTTGGCAATGGCTTTACCTGAAATAAACATTTTTAAAAATTCTTCAAACATACGCGCAGCGGGTATATTCGCCATTAACGGTGCAAGCTCTTGGATCGGCGCTTTTGTTTCATCGCTAATTTTCATATCAAGTTTAGTGGCAAAACGAATGGCACGTAACATACGCACGGGATCTTCACGATAACGTTTTTCTGGATCACCAATTAAACGAATAACTTTATCTTGTACATCTTGAACGCCATTGGCAAAGTCATATACTTTAAAGCTGCGGGCTGAATAATATAGCGCATTAATGGTGAAGTCACGACGCTCGGCATCTTCATCGATACTGCCATAAATATTATCACGCAGTAACATGCCATCGTCACTCTGCTTTGAGGTTTTTTTACAATTTTTTTCTTTTTCAGTCGCACTATCATGATGACCGCGAAAAGTTGCGACCTCTATAATCTCTCTACCAAAAACAATGTGAGCCAAGCGGAATCGTCGACCTATTAAACGGCAGTTTCGAAATAAAGCTTTAACCTCATCTGGTGTTGCATTGGTGGCAATATCAAAATCTTTTGGTTTTAGTCCTAAAAGGATATCTCGAACACCGCCACCCACTAAATAAGCATCATAACCGCCTTTATTTAATCGATAGAGAACTTTTACTGCATTTGGGCTCAATAATTGGCGTGAAACTGGGTGTTGAGCTCGAGAGAATACAATAGGTTGCTCTAGCGTGGTAATAGCTTTAGTAGGCGCATTGCTTTGTTGCGGCGTTTTATTAGTAAAAACTTTTTTACATAGATCGATGACGCGTTTGATAGTTTCAGGCCTTTAAAAAATACATAAAAATATTGGCGTAATGATATAACAGCGTCTAAAAAAATAACAGTAAAAAGAGAATGGCAATAGTTTTTAGCTAAACTCAATCGTGGCAATATTTAATTAAACGGCGATAAAGTTCAATTTATCAGGTATTGATGAATAAATTGAATCCTGAATTCATAAGTTAATGGGTAGGGAGCTGTTATTTTACCTAACTTCAATTTCACTTGATGTTACCAAGGTAAATTGTCACCATTAGAATGCTTAAATACGCCAGAATTACTTAAGGTTAAATCACTCATTAAATTAAGTAAACGAGTCGCCGCTACATCAGTACTGATATCACCGTTAGCGGTTTGACCACGAGTGTTAACCATATCGGTTTGCACATAACCAGGATGATATATGCCAACAGCAATGCCTTTTGGTGCTAAATCCTGTGCTAATGATACTGCAGCAATGTTGAGCGCGGCTTTAGACATACGATAACCATAACGGCCTCCTGAAGTATTGTCAGTAATCGAGCCCATGCGCGAGGTAATCATCGCTATTTTACTACCTGCGGATAAATTACCTAACAAAGCATGGCTAAAAATAAGTGGTGCAAGTGCGTTAACATTAAATTGTTCGGTAATGGTTGTCGCGTTTAAATCAGCTAAACTTTCATCACGCAGAATGCCAGCATTATTGATCAACAAGTCAATAGACACCGCTTTTAACGCAACGGCGGCGTTATCAACGCCTTGCTCGGTTGAGATATCAACATTTTCAATGATGTTTATATTGCTATGCACCATTAATGCAGCTAACGCTTTTGATGACTGACGGCAAAGCGCATAAACGTTATCACCACTTTGTAGGCAATTTTTCACCATTGCCAAACCGATACCTCGATTAGCTCCAGTGATAACAACGTTTATTTTTGATACAGATTTTGACATGTGCCTTCCTTTTTATTTAATGTTAATTTCGACTGCTTTTGGGACTTTTTTACGCTGCCAATGTTTGATTGCCCACGCGATGATTTCTTCTACGCTAGCATGACTTAACTCATTTTTTAAGTTTTCAACGGATGCCTGCCCTAAAAAAGCCAAAGCGGAAATTAAAGCGGGTTGTGGAGTTTTATCATCAAGGGCGGGTGCTTTGTTTTGTTTACTGAGTTTGTAGCCTGTCTCTGTTACCGCTAACGGAATATGGCCATATTGAGGAGCTTGCGTGTTTAGTGTGCTGAAAAAGGTTAGCTGTCGAGCTGTAGGCTCTAATAAATCACAGCCACGAATGACGTGGTTAATATTTTGCTCTATATCGTCTGCCACTACGGCAAGTTGATAAGCAAACAAGCCATCTTTGCGGTGAATAATAAAATCTTCATTAGCCAAGGTTTGGTCGCAATGGACTTGTCCTTGGAAAATATCGTTAAATTCGTGCTGACCCAAATAATTTTTTAGCCTGATAGCAGAGTTGTTTTTTGGCTGATTTAAATGTCGGCAATGCCGCTGATAAATACCCCCTAGTGTTTTTATTTGTGCGCGTGTACATTGACAATAATAACTAAGATCTTTATCGAATAATTCAGTTAATAGTTCATGATAACGTTGAGTTTGTTCACTTTGATATAAAACCTGCTCATCCCAATGTAAGCCAAAAGCGTCAAGACTCGTTAAAATGGCGCTGCTTGCGCCAATTTGTTCACGAGGAGGGTCAATGTCTTCTATTCTAACGAGCCATTTTCCCTGTTGGCCTTGTGCATTGATAAAAGCCTTAGCGTCAAGAAAGCTCGCAAGGGCTGCGATTAATGAACCAAAATGAAGTAATCCAGAGGGAGAGGGGGCAAAGCGACCACGATATTGAATATCCCTAGGCTGGGATAGTGGTCGCTGTGTTAACGCTGTTTGCATAATTAAGCGAAAGCTTAACCTGCCATTTGGCGTTCTTTAATTTCTGCTAGTGTTTTACATTCAATGCAAAGATCGGCGGTAGGGCGTGCTTCTAATCGACGAATACCGATTTCAATACCGCAAGATTTACAAAAACCAAAATCATCTTCTTCAATTAATTGTAAAGTTTTTTCAATCTTTTTAATTAATTTACGTTCACGATCCCGGGTACGTAATTCAAGGCTAAATTCTTCTTCTTGTGCCGCTCTATCTACAGGATCAGGAAAGTTAGCTGCTTCATCTTGCATGTGAGTTACCGTGCGGTCAACTTCTTCACGCAACTGCACGCGCCAAGCATCTAAAATCTTTTTAAAGTGCTCTTGTTGTGGCTCTTCCATGTACTCTTCGCCAGCTTTTTCCTGATAAGGCTCTACGCCAGCTAATGCCAGAATACCTAACGCTTTGTTTTTGCTTTTTGGCATGCTTAATCTCCTAGTCTATTCCAAGGCGAATCAATTAATATTACCACACTCTGTATTATGTAAGTGCAGCGCCTTGCTTGTAAGTGCCAATATTATAAATTTACTTTATTTTATATAATATGACCTGATGAATTAGGACTATATTGTGTCACGTTTAATAAAAATCAACGTTTCAGGATAAATAAATATTATATTAAAGCTAATCAATAACTTAGTTGTTTCTGTACTTATTTTTATTTTTTTGAAAAAAACAAGCAAGCTTTTTTAGCAAGTTTCACTAGGGTTAGTCAATATTTTTTTCTTGATTTGACTAATTAAATGTAATGCTTTTATTTAACCGCATGTCTAGTGATAAGTCATTTAAAGCAAATTTTGCTTTATAAGCAAGTATTTCCACTCCCGCTGCTTGTGCTTGTATAAGCAATTCAGCATATTTTTTATCAATATGTTTGGCGGCAGACACTTTGTTGATGCCTGAATGTAATACCGCGAAAAGCAATACTGCTCTGTGACCTTGTTGAACCATTTCTATTAACTCGCGTAAATGCTTTTGACCTCGCGTTGATACCGCATCAGGAAAGTAACCCTGACCTTCTTCATTGTTTACATGATCGGTACGTGTGCAGCCGTTTTGCTGGTCATCAGATTTATCGCCAAGCTCATCATCAAGCTTATCGTCAAGTAACGTAACTGATTTTACTTCAATGTATGTAGTAGGTTTTTTATTTGTTGAATTTAGTTTATCGGGTAAATAGTCGTATGTAAGTAAAAAATCAATACGGCTATTTTCGCTGCCATATTTTACCTCTCTCTCTAATGAGCTAAAACCACTCAACTCTTTTATTACATTGTTATGAAGTGCTTCCTCAACTAGCTGGTTAGCGCGTAGTGTATTAACACAAATAAAATGTTTGGCCATATTTTGGCTAACTTCCCAGCTAAAAGGGTATTTTCTTTTGGGATTATCTGATGTGCTGTAAAATACCGTATTACCACTATCCGCACAGCCTGTCATAGCGCCAGTATTGGCAACATGAATGGTAGTTACTTCATTATCCTTTAACGAAGTACCTGTACCTGTATCTGTTATATCGGCTAAAAACCGTTTGTAACGTTTAATTAAGGTGGCGGAGTTTAGATCAAGTTTCATAAGGTAAGTAAAATTGTTTTTCTTCAGTTTACCTTATCTTCTAATTTACTAAATGTGTTTTTCGCTTTTGTTTATTGTTAATGGTTGTTGTTTGTTCAATAAATTCATCTAACCATATTTTGGCACTATCACTATCGCTAAATACATGGAAATCTATATGGCAGTCCTGATATATTCGCTGTAATTGCATTTGTTGCATGTCAGCATAGGCACTATTGATAATAACAACAGCGATAGCAACCATGCCTTTTTTTTGTCGGTATTGTGTCGTTTCTTTCAGTTGTTCTTCGGCATCCGGTGTAAAAATACTGTTACCACGAAAAGTGATTAATGACCCCCAAGGTACTTGGTTCATTTGTTCGGTTACTTTGGTAATATCTTGATGGTATCTGGCGGCGGTTATTTCGTTAAAAGGTCCTTGAGCATCAACTAATAAAATATTGTCTTGTTGTTCAATATGATAACGTCCGTGTGTAGAATATTGCATTGTTTTGTCCTCAATAAATAAGTGAGAACCATTAAACCTAGCAGGCTTTTTTTATCTTGCCAAGTAAGCAGGTTTAAATTTTTTTGCAAGTTTTATTACATAAGAATTTGGCTACATTATCTGTGGCTATGTGAATGAGAAAAAACAAGGTTATTTCCAGCCTAGCTTGTGTTCAAAATCTTTATCTATCCATTTCATTACCATGCCGCTATGTACTTTCCGCCAAAATGTTCAGCTAAAAAACAAAATTCAATAGCGTTATCATTGATTGGTGGCATGCAGCATCACTTTTATTTGCTAGAACAATAATTTTTTAATTATAGACAAGAGCAATTACTTAGCGATTTTTTGTGAAAATTGTTATTATGGCAACTTACTTTGTGTTATTTATTCTTCTCTATTATATTTTTCAACTAGTGTGCTATGCCTGCCATAACTGCTTTGCCTATTGAGGCAATCAAAACTGAATTCATCGATGCGTTAATTGCACATGACACCATAGTACTGTCTGCTCCACCGGGAGCGGGGAAATCTACCTGTTTACCTTTATGGTTGTTAGATTTTACTCATTTTTCTAATAAAACAATTTATTTATTGCAACCGCGTCGATTAGCAGTGAAAAATATTGCCACCTTTCTAGCTAAACAATTAGGCGAAAAAGTGGGGCAAACCGTAGGTTATCGTTTACGTAATGAAGTGAAAGTATCAAAAAGTACACGGCTAGAAGTTATTACTGAAGGTATTCTCACGCAAATAATTCAAAACGATGCAGAATTAGAGCAAGTCGCTCTAGTCGTTTTTGATGAGTTTCATGAGCGTAGCCTGCAAG
>JAWSUX010000399.1:0-907 GCA_033852215.1 Colwellia sp.
CTTCTGGCAAGTTATCTAGATCAACTAACTCTATATCCACGCCAAAACCTTTTTCTGCTAAAACAATGCGTGTTTGATGGCTATACATATCATCAGCGTGTGAGAATAATGTCATCACAGAGCGTTTATTTGCTGCTACGGCCATAGAGCCTCCTAAAATAATTTACTTTAAAAACTAACAATGGGGAATTTAATAATAATATCAAATTCCCCATATATATTTACTGTCTTGTTAACCTAATGTACGTCTTTCCAATATTCTTTCTTCAAAAAATAAGAAATAATAAAGAAAAAGAATAAGAAAGCTAATACCCAATAACCAATTGCTTTACGCTCAAGTTTATTTGGTTCGCCAACATATTCTAAAAAGTTGGTTAAATCGCGAATAACAACATTATACTCTTCTGCTGTTAGTGTACCACCCATCGCAGGTTCTAGGTGACTAACTTCTGCCTGAGCTTCAATGCCATTTTCTGCATCGGCAGCAATGGCTTTATGATCTACAACTTTTATTTGTACTCCTTGCAAATCTTGCAGCACGTGCGGCATACCAACATCTTTAAATACAGTATTATTTACACCAAACGGACGGTTTTCATCAATATAAAATGAACGTAAATAAGTATAGATCCAATCAGGGCTACGTAAACGTGCCTCTAGTGTTAAATCAGGTGGCGCGCTACCAAACCATTTTGCGGCTTCTTTTTTCGGCATCGTATTTAAAATATGACCGCCAACTTTATTACCTGAATACATATAATTTGCAACACCATCAGATTCTTCAATACCTAAATCGGTGAAAGTGCGATTGTAACGTTGATATTGCAACTGGTGACAGCCTAAACAATAGTTGATGTAAGTTTTAAAGCCTTTTTTCAAAGACTTTTTATCAGATAAGTCATTATTA
>JAWSUX010000400.1:0-9153 GCA_033852215.1 Colwellia sp.
TTTCAATTTTTTCTTTTTTATTAGCTTTAATCGGTATAAAACCTAAGTAAATACAACTTATGGCCACTTTAGCACAATTTAAGGCTGTTAAATCCTATTATTTAATTAATCAACTGCCTACACTGAGTGTTAATTAATAAACATTGATCTCTAAAGGTTTTTTCATGACTCGTTTACCTCTCATTGTTGGCATGGGTGGCATCAATGCTGCCGGACGTACTTCTTTTCACCAAGGATTCCGTCGTATAGTCATTGATAAACTGAGCGCTGAAGCACGCCAAGAAACTTTTGTCGGTTTGGCTAGTTTAATGAAGTTATTAAGCTATAAAGAAGGCAGCTTAATCGATAGTGAAGGGAATACTGTTGAGCCGAGTGAAGTAGAAACAAAGTTTGGCAAAGAAATATTAGCGGGTACTTTAATACGTAAAATTGAGAAAAATCATTTTGATCCTGATGCGACTCATTGGCATCAAAAAATGACATTTAGCCCTACAGATAAAAACATTTCTTTTGAGTTACGTGCTAAAGACTTACCACAGCCACTACCTAGTGCATGGCTAGTAACGGACTTAGGTGAAGGACGAGTGAGTGTCGACATTCCAGAAGAGCTAACTGTCTCACACGACGCCTATCGTGATAACCCAATCAAAGCTGCAGGACAATTTCCAACCGGATTCGAACCAGGACATTTTTACAATAGCCGCTTTCAACCGCGAGGATTGCAAGCGACTATTTTTGCTGCCACTGATGCAATTCACTCTACAGGTCTTAAGTGGGATGCGATTTTAGAAAAAGTCAGCCCTGATGAAGTAGGGACTTACTCCGCTTCTATATTAGGACAAATGCAGAATGAAGGCTTAGGCGGATTACTGAAAAGCCGACTATCTGGCTCTCGTGTTAGCACTAAGCAATTAGCCTTAGGGTTAAATACAATGTCGACCGACTTTATTAATGCCTATGTCACGGGTAATGTGGGTAAAACTTTTTCAGCCGCTGGTGCCTGTGCTACTTTTTTATATAACTTACAAGCCGCGGTGCAAGACATACAGGCAGGCCGTATCCGTGTTGCAGTGGTAGGCAGTAGTGAAGCACCAATTACACCTGAGATCATTGAAGGGTTTGGTAATATGAGCGCCTTAGCCAATGAGCGTGGGTTGAAGAAATTAGACGGGACAGAGCAAGTAGACCACCGACGTACTAGCCGCCCTTTTGGTGAAAACTGTGGTTTTACTATTGGTGAGGGGGCACAATTTATCATCTTAATGGACGATGCGTTAGCCATTGACATGGGCGCAAAAGTTTTAGCCTCTGTTGCTGATGTTTTCATTAACGCCGACGGATATAAAAAATCAATCACGGCTCCAGGCCCCGGTAATTATATCACGATGGCAAAATCTGTTGCTTTGGCACAGACTGTTTTAGGCAAAGAAGCATTGCAAGAACGTAGCTTTATTTTAGCTCACGGTTCAAGTACCCCACAAAACCGCGTCACCGAATCTTTTATTTACCACAAAATAGCCGAAAGTTTTAATATTAAAAACTGGGCTGTTGCAGCGCCAAAAGCTTATGTTGGCCATACTATTGGCCCCGCAAGTGGCGATCAAATGGCTATGGCCTTAGGTATTTTTAGCCATAACATTATGCCGGGAATTACGACCATAGATAAGGTGGCTACCGATGTGCATGATGAACATTTGAATATTGCTACAGAGCATTATCACTGCGACGATATGGATGTTGCTTTTATTAACTCGAAAGGTTTTGGCGGCAACAATGCCACCGCAACTGTATTTTCACCTAAAATAAGTATCAATATGTTAACTAAGCGTTATGGAGAGCAAGCCATGACTACTTATCAAGAGAAATTATCAAAGGTCGAACAAGCACAGCAACATTATCGTGAAAACGCTAACAAGGGTGAATTTGATATTATCTATCAATTTGGTCAAGGGCTAATTGATGAAAGTAGCATTAAAATTGAGCAAGACAGCTTAACTTTTGCTGAATTTAGCCACAACATTGCGCTGCCATCAGAAAACCCCTTTACCGATATGAGCTAGCAATACTCCAGCATATCGAGGCTCACACTATAGTAGCTTCGATATGCTACAAATCCCTACAGGAAAAGCGATAAACAGGTGATCCCATGGGACAAGCTCGAATAATCATTATTACCGTATTGTCGTTATTAGCTTTTGCCGCTAACTCAATTATCACTCGCTTCGCATTAGAAGAAACCACCATTGATGAGGCCAGCTTTATCTTGTTACGCATTGGCTCAGGTGCGTTATTTCTCTTCTTTTATTTAAGCTTTAAATTTTTCAGTTTAAATAAATGTCATACTGTAATGAAGCAAGGATCTTGGCTTGCCGCATTATCTTTATTTATCTATGCCCTTTGTTTTACCTACGGTTACGGCATGATTGCAGCAGGCACAGGTGCTTTATTATTGTTTGGTACAGTGCAAATAACGATGTCAGTGATAGGTTATCGAGAAGGTGAGCGGCTTAACATCATACAAGTATTAGGCTTTGTCTTGGCTATTTTAGGTTTGGTAATATTAATGCTGCCAGGTTTAACAACTCCCTCACCTATTGGCGCTATATTAATGTGTATTTCAGGCATGGCTTGGAGTATATATTCACATCTTGGCCGAGGGGCGAAAAATCCCGCGAAGGAAACAACAGGCAACTTCATTAAGGCCTTACCTATGGCCTTAGTATTATGGTTGTTTAGCCATGCTAACCAAAATTTTAGTCACTTACAGCTAGATACCTTAGGCATCACTTATGCGTTATTATCAGGTATTGTTACCTCAGGCATTGGTTATATTATTTGGTATAGCGTACTACCTGAATTAAAAGCAACGCAAGCCGCTATTGTACAACTGAGTGTTCCTATCATAGTAACAATCGCTGGTGCGATATTACTGAATGAACAAATCACCTTGAGAATAATAACAGCCTCTATCGCTATTCTTAGCGGTACTCTCCTTGTACTGAAGTTTAAAGCTAAGAAATAAATAAAATAGTGTCGACGAAATAAGCTGTACAAAAACACAGTTGACACACTATAATTAACGTTACTACTCATTATCATCACACTAATAACATTGAAACTTTATATTGCTGAAAAACCTAGTTTAGGTCGTGCTATTGCAGCCGCTTTACCTAAACCACATAAAAACTGTAAAACTCATATAGAGCTAGGCAATGGTGATGTCGTTAGTTGGTGTATCGGTCATATTTTAGCGCAAGCCGATCCTGAAGACTATAATGTAGAGCTCAAAAAATGGCGTATGGAAACGCTGCCAATTATTCCACAGCAATGGCAACTAAAACCGATAAGTCGCACACGTTCACAGCTCACGGTACTGCGCAAGTTAGTAAAACAAGCGGATGAATTGATTCACGCAGGCGACCCCGACAGAGAAGGACAATTGCTCGTTGATGAAGTCATTGATTATTTCAAGGTATCAAAAACGAAAAAGGCCAAAACAAAACGCTTACTCATTAGTGATTTAAACTTACCGGCTGTTAAACGCGCGCTTACCTCACTAAAACCTAACAGTGATTTTATACCTTTATCTATTTCCGCCTTAGCTCGCTCTCGTGCTGATTGGCTTTATGGTATTAACCTCACCCGTGCATATACCCTGCAAGGGCAAAAAAATGGCTATAACTCGGTATTATCCGTAGGGCGTGTACAAACACCTTTGTTAGGTTTAGTCGTCAGGCGTGAGCAAGAAATCACCAAATTCGTCAGTAAACCTTTTTATGAAGTACTTGCACATATTAGTGTAAACAAAGATGAAACCGCTAGTTTTACCGCCAAATGGCAACCGAGTGACAGTTGTCAGCCTTATTGTGATGAGGACGGACGAGTATTAGTAAAAGCTTTAGCGCATAATGTTGTCAGTCGAATTACCGACCAACAAGCACTTGTTGATAACGTCAACACAGAACAGAAAAAGCAAAATGCTCCATTACCTTTTAATTTGTCACAATTACAGATCAATGCTGCCAAGCAATTTTCTATGAATGCTAAACTGGTATTAGATGTCTGCCAAGCTTTATACGAAAAACATAAATTAATTACCTACCCGCGTTCAGATTGTCGTTATTTACCTAAAGAACAACTAAAACAATCCAGTAGTATTATTAATATGTTATGCAACAGCGGTTTGCCTTGCGATCAATACGCAAAAAATGCTGATAAAAATATTACCAGTTATGCATGGAATGATAAAAAAATTACCGCGCATCACGCGATTATTCCAACAGAAAAATCACCGCAAAATATTAATCTAAATACCTTTGAGAAAAATATTTATTTGCTTATTGTTCGCCAATACTTAGTGCAATTTTATCCTGCTCACACTTTTGGACAAACCAAAGTTACCCTAACCATTGCTGGTGGAATATTTACTCGTACCAGCAACGTGATAATACAGCAAGGTTGGAAAGTCTTATTTCCTAACTCAAACAAAAAAAAACAAGCCGATGAAGAAAATACCCAAGTACTACCACCACTAACTAAAGGGCAACTATTGCACTGCTCACATGGAGAATTGCTTGAAAAACAAACCTCGCCACCACAATCATTTACCGATGCAACACTGCTGGCGGCAATGACAGGTATTTCCCGTTATGTTAACGATGTTAATATAAAAAAAGTACTCAAAGAAACGGATGGCTTAGGCACTGATGCTACACGTGCAGGTATTATAGACTTACTATTCAAACGCAGTTTTTTACAACGTAAAGGCAAAGCGATCACTGCAACGGATATAGGTATAACATTGATTAATGCTTTACCTGAAATGGCCACCCTACCCGATATGACCGCACAATGGGAAGCAACATTAACGGCAATAAGTGAAAAAACATCAAGTTATGTTAATTTTATCCAGCCACTAACAAATACTGTCACCGACATGGTTTTTGGCTCGACTCAGCAGTCTTTTTCAGGATTACCAAAAGTCGATTTCAAACCCAGGCGAAATCGAAAAAGCAAAAGTAATTTCTCCGCAAAATCAAGCACAAAATAGAATGAAAAAGTGAATTAAATTAACTGACTACTAAAATATAGACTTTTTAGCAAAACTGTTTATGCTTTAGCGCTACACTGTTTTTACTTGGATTTACTTATGCTTGAATATGTTGCCCTTGGCATATTAGTGTTTGCAGCACTAACCGTTTTTTATGGCATTATTGTCATTCACGATATTCCGTATGAAATAGCTAAAAAGCGCAATCACCCCCAACAAGATGCTTTGCATGTTGCTGGCTGGGTTAGCTTATTTACTTTGCATGTTTTGTGGCCATTCTTGTGGATTTGGGCAACGTTATATCGCGAAGATAGAGGCTGGGGTTTTTCGTCACCAGAAAAAAAATCGACTCAGGCAATTAATAATAGCGATGACAATTTACCCGCCCAAATCACAACAAAGCAACTTGATGAACTTATCAAACGCATTGATATTTTAGAAAACAATGCCGCTGTCGATAATTCAGCTACAGAGAATGAAAAACCAAACACTGCAACAAAGGACGTTAACTAATGGATTTATTATTAATCTTAACTTATACCGCACTTTGTATTGCTATCTTTAAAATATTTAAAATTCCATTAAATAAATGGTCCGTACCAACAGCGGTTTTGGGCGGCATTATATTAATTGGTGGCTTAATTTTAGCAATGAATTACAACCACCCTTATTCTGAAATTACTCGTCAATATTTTGTTTCTACACCAGTAATCCCTACGGTTAAAGGTGAAGTGGTTAGCGTTAATGTCAAAGCAAATATGCCAATTAAAGCTGACCATTTGTTATTTACTATTGATCCTGTACCTTATCAAAACAAAATTGATGCATTAACGGCTCAACGAGTATCAGCTAAGTTAGATTATCAACGCGCAGTAATGTTAATGAAAAAAAACATTGGTAAACAACGTGATGTTGATATCACCAAAGCTGCACTTGATAATTTAACAGCAAAACTACACGATGCAGAATATAATTTAGTCCGTACCAATGTACGTGCAAGTGGTGATGGTTATGTAACACAAATGTTTGTTTATCCTGGCTTATATGTTGTACCAATGCCTTTACGTCCTGCGATGGTTTTTGTCCAACAAAATTCATTTTCTTATGTTGGCTGGTATCGACAAAATAGCGCAATGCGCTTGAAGGTAGGTTATGAAGCCGAAGTCGCTTTTGATGCGATTCCTGGTAAAGTATTTAGTGCCGAGGTTATAGAGGTTCTACCTGTATTAGCCGAAGGTGAAATGCAAGCTCATGGTAATTTAATGACGATCAATTATTTAGGCAGTATACCGGGTCGCATCCCTGTAAAGCTTAAAATTACCGATTCGCGTTTTGCTGAATATGCTGAGTTTGTTCCTGGTGGCTCGTATGGACAAAGTGCAATATATTCAGACCATTTACACCATGTTGCCATCATGCGAAAAATATTATTACGTATGTCGTCATGGATGAGTTATCTTTTTCCTTTTCATTAGTACTAATAACGTCAAAGAGTTAAAACAATTAACTCTTTGACGCATAAGCGACTCATGACTTCAAACCTTATGGATTTATGAGCATGCATGAGCATATTATTATCTTAACTATTGCGATATTAGTGCTTATACCCAAACAACTTCAAGATGCAGGATTCAGCAGGAATTAGAAACGTCTTTAGGCAAGGCATTGATTGAAGAGAGAAGTTATTCTATTATTGAAATCAATAACGCAGTATAAAACGTTTCTAAACTAGCCCTACGGGGACTACTGACCCAAACATGCCCATCGTAGCATCTGTTTTTAAGGGCATGACCCTTAACAATTATTTTGGTACTTTTGCCGCACAACTCATATTCCCTAACGAACCCAGCATTTATATGCTGCTATTAGCCTTGTTATTAACGCCTACGGATGCAGCGGTAGTCAACGATACGAAAATGCCTAAAACGATTCGTTCAACCATCAATGTTGAAAGTGGCTTAAACGATGACATTATTTCCCTCTTGTCATTACTGTTGTCGTAATGATAACAAGTGGCTTAACTCAAGCGAATGGCGAAGACTCCCACTGGCTTGCCTATGTACTTGAACAAGTGGGTATTGGCGCTTTAGTTGGCGCATTTATTGGTTGTTTTGGCACCAAACTGTTCTTAATCAGTACCCGTAATAACTGGATGGTAAGTAGTTATCAAAACCTTATACCGATTGCTTTAGCAATATTAGCCTTTTATTTAGCTGAGGCTTTTCATGGCAATGGTTTTATTGCCGCGTTTTGCGCAAGGTTATTAGCGGGAAATACCTGTATAAAAACACGTGAACATATTGAAGGTTTTGCTGAAAGTGAAGGTGAATTACTTGTACTCATTAGTTTTTTCTTATTTGGTTTAGCTTTTGTTTGGACCTCGCGGCATTGCTTCCATTTTATATGTATTAATTGTCGCAAAAGAACTTGGCGGTGTAAGTGGTTTTGAAACTATTTATGTTACGGTCATGGTATTAATCAGTATTGTTGCTCACGGTATCAGTGCACAGCCACTGGCCAACTGGTATAGTAAACACCATAAAGATAACTAAAATAATAGTAAGAGACTAAAATGATTATCCTGCAAAATGCCCTAGAAAAAAGTAATTTATACAAAATTGATAACTACGGGGTAAAAAATTACAACTATGGTGCAATAGGCGTACTTTCTTTCTTTTTGTTTGCGTTACTCAATGCTGGCTTAGGTTATATCGCTTTTATTGCAGAAACTGCTGTAACGGGATCTCCAGTTAAAACTTATTTCGACGCATTATGGCTAATGTTAATGTCATCAACCACGATAGGTTTTGGTGATGTTTACCCTATAACCTTTATAGGACGTACAGCTGTTTTCAGCATGTTTATTTTAGGTGTTGGTATTTTAGGTGGAGCAGGCGCTATTTTTGCTAATAAGGTTTTTGGTTTTGCTGATACCAATATTAAAAATAGAGAATTAAGGCAACAGAATGAAAATATCATTCAACAAAATAACGCTATTCAGAAGCAATTAATTGCACTTGAAGAAAAACTCAATTCCTTAACTAAATAGCATTACTGTTACTTAAAACAAAAAAGCAGTAATTACTTGGCTGCTTGTTTTGCTTTTATATCTAATTTTTGCTGACGACGGTCTTCAATAAGATCTTTCACCTCGCCGCCTATATGACTTTCACCACGCTGCTCAGCTAAAGCAATTTGACGTTGGCGTTCAGCATAGCGGTTACGTTGTTGTTCAGTAATTTTGTCATGACAGCGATGGCAACTTACCCCTTTAACATAATGTTCACTTTCTTTTTCTGCTTCCGTTAACGGAAAGCGACACGCAAAACATTGGTCGTACTGTCCTTGCTCTAAGTCATGATTCACCGCGACACGACCATCAAAAACAAAACACTCCCCTTGCCAAAGTGTATCGGTACTTGGCACTTCTTCAAGGTACTTTAAGATGCCGCCTTCAAGATGATAAACTTCTTCAAAACCTTGCTCTTTAAGATAGGCCGTAGATTTTTCACAACGAATACCACCGGTACAATACATGGCAACTTTCTTGTGCTTGTTTTTATCAAGGTTCTTTTCTACATATTCAGGAAATTCACGAAATGTTTCGGTATTCGGATTAATCGCATTTTTAAACGTACCAATTTCAATTTCATAATCGTTACGTGTATCAACTAACAATACTTCAGGATCAGAAATTAAAGCATTCCAGTCTTTTGGTTTTACGTAAGTGCCTACCACTTGGTTCGGATCAATACCTTCAATACCCATAGTGACAATTTCTTTTTTCAACTTCACTTTTGTGCGGTGAAATGGATTTTCTTCACTGTAAGACTCTTTATGAGAAATATTGTCTAAACCTGGTTGCTCACCAAGAAAAGTAAGTACCGCATCAATGCCAGCTTGTGGACCAGCAATAGTACCGTTAATACCTTCTGCCGCTAACAGTAAAGTCCCTTTAACCATAACACTGGTCATTTTATTTGATAATGGCTCACGTAATGCTTCAAACGCATCTAAACGAACGAACTTATATAACGCACAAATAGTAATATTTGACAGTGTTTGTACTGTAGTAGAACTGGCTGATTTTTTTTCTAATGAAC
>JAWSUX010000401.1:0-1037 GCA_033852215.1 Colwellia sp.
TACCAGTGTTGCATCTAACAAGCCAATCAAGCGGGACTGCTAACAGTTGGCTCAGTTCCACTTCGTTTCACATTTTAGCCAACAATTATCAGCCCCTTATTGGGGCGTTATGTTTTACGAGAATGTCGTGATGGATTATAGAGTTGATAAATTTTTAGCTGTATTAGGCTTTGCTCTTTGCTCAATCACTACTGCGCTTTTATTTAATTCAGTTACTGCTAATTTTTATTTTTCTCACGGTCGTTATTTTGTATATCTGGCTTTGGCAGTTTTTGTAGTGGCAATTGTCTTAACTTGGTTGAGATCGTTTAAGCTCAAAGGTGTAAAAAATCATATAATGGCGGGCATTAAAACTTTAGTAATGTGTGGTGTTTTTGCTACCGCATTTATAATTTTAATAGTGACTCACAGCGGTATATAAGTAAAACATAACAAGGGTTTTCAAGTCGGACAAATTACAGTTGGCTTTTTGTTCGTGCCTCACTTATTTTAGCCAACTGCAATTTGCCGCTTAAAACGGCGTTATATGCCATAGGGAAGTGTCGTGAAAATTGATAGACTTGATCATTTAGTTTTAACCGTAAAAAATATTGAGAGTACAGCTAAGTTTTATGAGCGTGTTTTAGGAATGGAAAAACTTATCTTCGGTGATAACCGTTTAGCACTAAAATTCGGACAACAAAAAATTAACCTTCATCAATTAGGCAATGAGTTCGAACCGAAAGCACAGAATGTTATGTCCGGTAGTGCCGATCTATGCTTCATAACTTCAACGCCCATTACTGACGTTATTTCACATATCGAACAATGCGACGTAAAAATTATAGAAGGTCCAGTTAAACGTACTGGTGCTACAGGTAATATTATTTCTGCTTATATCAGAGATCCTGATGAAAACTTAATTGAGATATCGAATTACACTGGCATATAACAAGCACTTCAAACGGAACAAAAACAGTTGGTTAGGTTCCGCTTCGCTGCACATTTTAGCAAACTATTATCAGCCTCTTAATGAGGCGTTATGCGTCAGTCGCGAA
>JAWSUX010000402.1:0-1740 GCA_033852215.1 Colwellia sp.
TGACATGGCTTGAAAAGAAATATTTCAGCTCAAATATACCTCTGGGTGTATGCATGTACTTTTGTGTTGTTACACGTGAAATGGTTGATTCGTGCATCTCTACCGCTTCAGCAATATCATTTAATACCATAGGGCGCATAGCTTCAGCACCATGCTCTAAAAATCCCTGCTGACGCTGAACAATACAGGTAGATACTTTCAATAAGGTATCATTACGAGACTCTAAACTTTTGATAAACCACTTGGCATCTTGCAAGTTTGCTCTAATAAATTGGCCGTCAGTAGATGATTTTATGGTTTTAGACATAGCAGCATACTGTTGATTTATCGATAATTTAGGTGTGTTATCAGAGTTTAATTCAACCACCCAACGACCATTTTTTTTCTCAACTGAAACATCAGGAATGACATATTGATCATCGCCTTTAATAACCGCATCACCAGGGCGAGGATTCAAGCTTTGAATCAAGCGCATTACTTCACGAAGTTGCTCTTCTTTTAGTTTAGTTTTGCGCATGAGTTGGCGATAATCTCTATTGCCAAGCAAGTCAATATGCTCATTGATGATCATTTTGCTTTCTTTAAGGAAAGGCGTGTCATGTGAAAATTGATTAAGTTGAATAAGTAAACATTCAGGAATTGAGCGTGCTGCGACGCCAATAGGGTCAAACATATTGATGCGTTTTAATACAGCTTCAATTTCATCTAGCTCAACACCATCAATGCCGACACTTTCTAAGATGTCGGCAGAGGAGACAGTCAAATAACCCGCATCATCAACCGCTTCAATAATAGCAATAGCGATAGTTTTATCAGTATCAGAAAAGGGGGTTAATTCCATTTGCCATAACAAGTGATCTTGAATAGAGTCGCTAGTTTCACCTTGATAAGTAAAATCATCAGCGGGGGTATTCACTGCGCCAGTGTTTGATACACCTGCGCTATAACTGTCTTCCCAAGTGGTATCTATATTTAACTCTTCGGGAATATCATTTTTTTCCATGGCTTCAGTGGTGCTGATCTCATCAATACTGCTGAGCAGCTCTTCACTAGCATCGTTAATGTTTTGCTCAGTGTTAGTATCACTGGTACTTACAGAAAAAGCCTCTTCTAAATTATTTTGTTCAGTCCCCTCTGCGGCTGAAGAGTTATCTCCTGCGCTATTTTCATCTAATTCAAGCAATGGATTACTTTCTAAAGCTTCTTGAATTTCTTGTTGTAACTCTAACGTTGATAACTGTAACAGCTTAATTGCCTGTTGCAGTTGCGGTGTCATCGTTAAGTGTTGTCCTATACGGAGCTGTAGCGTAGGGCGCATTAAGTTCTTTATTTTCCTATTTAAATTATTTTTATCGTTAGCTTATATATTAACTATAACGTGAATTGTTCGCCAAGGTATACGTCTCTGACCTTTTGATTAGCAAGTATTTGATCTGAGTTACCTTCTGCAATAATTTCACCATGGCTAACAATATAAGCATGCTCACATACATCTAAAGTTTCACGAACATTATGATCTGTGATTAAAATACCAATGCCTCGTTCTTTTAAGTGTAAGATGATTTTTTTAATGTCGCCAACTGAAATTGGGTCAACACCTGCAAAAGGTTCATCAAGCAGGATAAACTGTGGCTCTGCAGCTAATGCTCGGGCTATTTCTACGCGTCGTCTTTCACCGCCAGATAAACTCATGCCCGTATTATCTTTAATATGACAAATATTAAACTCTTCTAATAAATG